>NZ_JBSGXP010000185.1:0-15783 GCF_053610105.1 Kitasatospora sp. NPDC054939
CGCTGGCCCCCCCCCGGCCCCCGACCACCCGGCCCGCCGCCCCCCCCAGCCCCCCCGACCCCCCCCAACGGCCCGGCCCCCCCCCCCCCGGGCCCCCCGGCGTGTCAGCGGTCGGCGGCGCGCTGCAGGGCGCTGGCGAGGAGGGCCAGGTCGGTGGGGCCGTTGCCGAGCTCGCGGACCGGGCGGCGGGCGGGCGGGGCGCCGAGCTGGAGCGGGTCTATCGCGACGACGGTGGGCCGCAGGGTGGCGGTGCGGGGGATGCGCCCGCTGATCCGGGCCGCCTGGAAGGCGGTGACGCCGCCGTCCGGCAGCCGGAGGTAGCCGCGGCCCGGGGTGCCGTCGGGCAGCGCGGCGGCGTCGCCGAGGTGGATCAGCAGGTCGGAGTCGGCCGGGTCGTCGGTGCGCAGGGCGATCCGCAGCAGGGCGGCCTCGTCGACCTCGGTGCCGGCGCTCTCCTCGGGACGTCCGGTGGCGACGGCGAGGTGCACGCCGAGCGGACCGCCGCGCCGGGCGACGGCGGCCAGGGCCCGGGCAAGCGGGCGCCCCGCCGGGGAGGTGGGGGCGAGCAGGGCCTCGTAGTCGTCGACCACCACGACCAGCCGGGCCGGGACGGCCGCCGGGGCGGGCGCGGGCGCGGACGGCAGCGGGCCGCGCGGCCGGCCGACCCGGGGGGCGGCGACGGTGCCGGCGGGGGAGGCCCCGCCGACGACGGCCGGCACCACGGCGGGCACCGGTTCCGGGCGCCCGCCCTCCGCGCCGCCGTGCTCCAGACCGCCGTCGAGGATCCGCGCGGCCTGCCAGGAGGCGAAGTCGAGTCCGTCGAACAGCCGCTCCCGGAGGTCGAGTTCGTCCTCCAGGGCCTCGGCGGCGAGCAGTGCCTGCCGGGGGTCGGCGGCGGCGTTCACGTGGCCGGTGACGTGCGGCAGCTCGGTGCAGCCGTGCAGCCCGGCCTCGCCGTCGACCGACCGGCCCTCGACGATGGTGACGGCGAGCCGCTCGGGCCGTTCGGAGACGGCCAGCGAGGCGACCAGGGTGCGCAGCAGCTCCGTCTTGCCGGAGCCCCGGGCACCGCCGACGAGCAGGTGCGGTCCGCCCGGGTCGGGGGAGGGGAGGGTGAGCTCGGGGTCGGCGAGGTCCAGCACGCACAGCTCGTCGCGGGTGGTGCCGAGCAGGGCGGTGGCGGCGCCGATGCCCCCGGCGTGGGCGTCCCAGCGGGCGGAGAGCTTGGCCGGGGTGACGGTGTCGAGCTGCAGCAGGTCGAGCAGGCGCAGCGCGTCGGGCAGCGGCCCGCGGGCGGCGGGGGTGGCCTCGCGCAGCGGGGCGAGCAGCCGGGCGAGGCGTTCGGCCCAGGCATCGGAGACGGCGTCGAGGGAGACCTCGTGGAGGGTCTCGCGGCCCCGGGCGACCGGCCGGTCGACGGAGAGCTGGGTGCCGACCTCGCCGGTGACCAGCGCGGTGGCGCCGAGCCCGCGGGGCAGCAGTTCGGGCTGCTCGGCGAGGCAGATCGGGAAGATGCCGACCGCGGGGCCCTGGCGCAGCAGCAGGTCGAGGGCCTGGCGGGCGGCCTCGGTGCCCGGGCGGCCGTCGACCACCACGACGGTGGCGGGGTGGCCGCCGGTGCCGACCGGGCCGCTGAGCCGGGCGGTCAGCTCGGTGAGCCGGGCGAGCGCCTGGTCGTCGTCGAGGCCGAGCAGCAGCCGGCAGTCCTGGCCGTGCTCGGGGCGCAGGTGCGGCAGCCACAGGGCCCAGGCCCAGGTGTCGGCGCGCTCCTGCGGGGTGCGGGCGGGGTCGGCGTCGACGGCGACCAGGCTGAGGCCGGTCGGCGGGTGGAGCGCGGCGAGCTGGGCGACGACGGCGCGGGTGAGGGCGTCGAGGCGTTCGCGCGGGCCGCTGAGGCCGAGGCTGCCGGCGGTCTGCAGGTCGAGGGTGACGGGGACGGCGGGCAGCAGGGTGCCGGGGGTGGTGCCGGCGCCGCCGGGCCGGTCGGCGGTGCCGAGGCGCAGGGTGAGGGCGTCGGGGTGGCCGGGGCCGCGCTCCCAGAGCCGGGGGCCGGGGCCGAGGGCGTTGAGCAGCAGGGTGGCGGGGTCGGGGAAGCGTTCGCGCTGGGTGGCGGCCTGGCGGGCGCGGACGGCGGCGTGCCGGCGCTCGGTGGTCTCCTGGTCGTCCGGGGCGTCGGCGGGGCCGCGGCCGAGGCGCAGGGAGAGCAGGCCGCGGGGGCGTCCGGTGGGCGGTTCGGCGGCGGGCGGCGGCTCGACGACGGCCTGCGGGGCGCGGGCGGGGGCCGGGGCGGCGAGCCGGAGGTGGCCGTGGCCGTCGGGCAGGGCGGAGCGGGCGGGCGTCGCGGCGGTGTCGGCGGGGGCGACGAGGAGGGTGGACTCGCCGAGCCGCAGCACGGCGCCGTCGGCCAGCGGGACGGCCTCCTCGGGCGGGGCGGGCGGGACGAAGCGGCCGTCCAGCGTGGTGCCGTTGGTGGAGCCGAGGTCGCGGACGGCGATCCGGCCGTCGTCGGCGAGGTGCAGGGCGAGGTGGATCCGGGAGACGTCCGGGTCGTCGAGCGGGACGTCGGCGTCGCCGGAGCGGCCGACCCGGATCTCCCGGCCGTGCAGCCGGTGCACGCCGCCGGCGTCGGGCCCGCCGACGACGCGCAGTTCGGCGGCGGCGGTGTCCTCGTCGGGGTCGTCGGCGGTGGGGTCGGGCTCGTTGAGGCTGAGGACGGCGCCGTCGAGCAGCGGGGGGTGGCCGAGCAGGGTGTGCTCGTCGATGCGGTGCGCCCCGGCGTAGAGGTGCACGTGGGTGGCGGCCCGCGGGCCGCGTACGCCCACGGCGCCGGCGAGGGCGCCCGCGACGGAGCCGAGCGCGGTGCCGACGGGCGCGGTGACCAGCACGTCCACGTAGGGGATGGCGGAGCCGGCGGCGGCCGGGCCGCTGCGCGGTCGGAGGACGGTCAGCCGGATCTGCATCTCGCCCGCGGTCCCTTCTGCTGATGCTGACGTGCTGGTGCTGGCATGCCGGGAGCCGGTGGCTGCGCCGCCGGTCCGCTGGCGCCCCGTGCCGACGGCTCCGGCCCAGTCGCGCCCGCGGCCCTGGGCCGCCCGGGTGGCGGCCTTGGGCCACAAGAGTGGCAAGTGTCATCCTGCCATCCGTCACGGACAGTCCGCGCACGGTACAGGATTTGACGATCTTGCGATCATCGCCATGGTGGAGGCGACGCGGAGTCAGGTCAACCGCCCCCGGCCCGCCCCCGTCGCGCTGACCTCGGCCCGCCCCTCCGGACGGCCCCCTAGGGGATGCCCCCGGACCCGCCCGAACGCGCAGCCGGGCACCTCAAAAACCTGAACGGACACCGTTAGAGTGGCCGGAACACGGGCCCGGCAGGCTCACCGCACCGGCGGAGGAGCGCCCATCGGGCGGCACGGCGAGGAGTGCGACAGGTGCGGCCAGTCGGCAGCAAGTATGTGCTTGAGGAGACCCTCGGGCGGGGAGCCACCGGCACCGTCTGGCGCGGACGGGTGCGCGGCGATGTCGTGGTGCCCGGCAGCGAGCCGGGCCAGGCGGTCGCGATCAAGGTCCTGCGCGAGGAGCTGGCCACCGACCCGGACATCGTGACCCGCTTCCTGCGCGAGCGCTCGCTGCTGCTGCGGCTCACCCACCCCAACATCGTCAGGGTCCGCGACCTGGTCGTCGAGGGCGAGCTGCTCGCCCTGGTGATGGACCTCATCGACGGCCCCGACCTCTCCCGCCACCTGCGCGAGAACGGCCCGTTCAGCCCGGTCGCCGGCGCCCTGCTGATGGCCCAGGTGGCGGACGCCCTCGCGGCCAGCCACGCCGACGGCATCGTGCACCGCGACCTCAAGCCGGCCAACGTGCTGCTCGCCACCACGGTCGTGGACGGCTCCGAGCGCATGCACCCGCTGCTCACCGACTTCGGCATCGCCCGGCTCGCCGACTCCCCGGGCATCACCCGCGCGCACGAGTTCGTCGGCACCCCCGCGTACGTGGCGCCGGAGTCCGCCGAGGGCCGTCCGCAGACCTCCGCCGTCGACGTGTACGGCGCCGGGATCATGCTGTACGAGCTGGTCACCGGCCGCCAGCCGTTCCAGGGCGACGGCCCGCTGGCGATCCTCCAGGCGCACCTGGCCCAGGAGCCGCAGCGCCCCACCAGCCTGCCCGAGCCGCTCTGGACGGTGATCGAGCGCTGCCTGCGCAAGGACCCGGCCCAGCGGCCCGGTGCCGTCTCGCTGGCCGGCGCGCTGCGGGTGGTCGCGGCCGGCATCGGGGTGCACTCCTCGCCGACGGCGGTGGAGGCGGCGCTCGGCGTGGGCGCGCTGCTGGTGCCCGACCCGCAGCCGACCGCCGTACCGGGCGCGCCGGCCGGGGCGCCCGCCGCTCCCGGCACGGAGGACCGCACCCAGGTGCTGCCCGCGGGCCACGGGGCGCCGCAGTACGACCCCGCGGCGGCCACCCGGATGATGGGCACCCAGCCGCCGGCCGGGGCGCCCGGCGCGGAGGACCGCACCCAGCTGCTGCCGCCCGGCGGCGCCCCGGGCGCGGCCGACCGCACCCGGGTGATGCCGACCGCGCCCGCCGGGCCGCCGTCCGGCCCGCCGCAGCCCGAGACGCCGCACCCCTGGCAGAACCAGCTGCGGGCCGCCCGGGACCGCAACCAGCAGACCGAGATCGGCTACTTCGACCAGGAGGAGCTGCAGACCCCGCAGGTCGCCCCGCAGCCGTACCAGGCCCGCGGCGCCGCCCCGCAGGGGTACCGGCCGCCGCAGCCCCCGCCCGGCTACGCCCAGCGCCCGCCGGTGGCCCCGCCGCCGTACCAGGCCCCGCCCGGCGGCGGCCGTCCGCAGCCCCCCGGCGGCTACAACCAGCCCCCGCAGGCGCCCGGCGGGTACCAGCAGCAGCCGCAGCCGCCCGGGGGCTACAACCAGCCGCCGCACGGCCGGCAGCAGCAGGCCCCGCCGCCCGGCTACGGAGCCGGGCAGCAGCCGCAGGACGGCCGGTCCGGCCGGCGGGCCCCCCAGGCCGGTCCGCAGGGCGGCTACCCGCCGCCCCCGCAGGCCGCCCGGCCCGCGCCCGCGCCCGCGCCCGCCCCGGTGCCGCGCCGGGCCGAGCCGCCGGCCCCCCAGCACCGGGAGGCCCCGCCGCGCGAGCCGGCCCCCCGCCAGGAGCGCGCGCCGCGCGAGCGCCGCCCGCGCAGCCGCAACCGGATGTACATCCCGGGCCTCGGCTGCCTCAAGGGCTGCCTGATGGTGCTGGTGGTGCTGGCCCTGGCGGCGGCGGCGCTGTGGAACTTCACGTCGCTGCCGGAGATCTGGGCGTCGGTGCGGGACTGGTTCTCCGACGCCAGCGCCTGGGTCGGCGACCTCTTCTCCAAGGCCGACACGGCGTAGCCCGGTCCGCGCGCCCCGGCACCCCCGGCACCCCGGTTCCGGCACCCCCGGCACCCGGCCCCGGTGCCCCGGCCCCGATCGCGGGGGCCGGGGCACCGGGATTGTTGCTTTGTCGATAGTTCACACAATTTCCCGTCAAGTGGGGCCCGCCCGAACGGCTTCGGCGTCCCCCGCGGGCCGCTCGGGCGCGTAGGTTGGTCGCTGTTGTCCCGCCCCACCGAGCGCACCGGATCCCTCGGAGCGCTCCCGCCGCCCACGGAGCAGCATTGGCACGCAAGATCGGCAGCCGCTACACCGTCCACCAGGTGATCGGCCGGGGTTCGGCCGGGACCGTGTGGCTCGGCGAGGGCCCGGACGGCCCGGTCGCGGTCAAGCTGCTGCGCGAGGACCTCGCCTCCGACCAGGTGCTGGTCGGCCGGTTCGTCCAGGAGCGCGCCGCCCTGACCAGCCTCGACCACCCCCGGGTGGTCGGCGTGCGCGACATGGTGGTCGACGGCAGCGACCTCGCCCTGGTCATGGAGCTGGTGCAGGGCACCGACCTGCGCTCCCGGCTGGAGCGGGACGGCGCGCTCCCCCCGCAGACCGCCGTCTCGATCATCGCCGACGTCGCCGACGGCCTGGCCGCCGCGCACGCCGCCGGCATCGTGCACCGCGACGTGAAGCCCGAGAACGTCCTGCTCGACCTCGCCGCCGCCCCCGGCCCCGGCGGCGCCCCGCGCGCCAAGCTCACCGACTTCGGCGTGGCCCGCCTGGTCGACGCCCCCCGCCGCACCCGCGCCACCCGGATCATCGGCACGCCCGACTACCTCGCCCCCGAGATCATCGAGGGCCTGGAGCCGCGCGCCGCCGTCGACATCTACGCCCTCGCCACCGTGCTGTACGAGCTGCTGGCCGGCTTCACGCCCTTCGGCGGCGGCCACACCGGGGCCGTCCTGCGCCGGCACGTCACCGAGCAGGTCCCGCCGGTGCCCGGCCTGCCGGACGGCCTCTGGCGGATCATCGCCGAGTGCCTGGCCAAGGCGCCCGCCTCCCGGCTGCGCGCCGCCGAACTGGCCGACCGCCTGCGCGAGCAGCTGCCCGCGCTGGCCGGACTGCCCGTGCTGGCCGTCCCCGCACAGGGCCGCGCCCCCGCCGAGGAGCAGCTGACCCCGGGCGAAGCGGTCTACGCCGAGGTCGACGCCGCCCCCGGCGCGCACAAGCGCCGGCGCGGCCCGGCCGTCCCGCTGGTCCCCGGCGCCGCCCCGGACTCCACCCGGGACACCCACACCAGCCTGCGCCGCCCGTCCGCCCAGGAACTCGCCTCGTACGCGGCCGAGTCGCGCGCCCAGCGCACCGCCGCAGGACCGGCCGGCCACCGGCGCAACCGGCAGGCGCTGCTGCGCCGGCGCCGGGTGCTGGCGGTGCTGCTGGCCACCGTGCTGCTGCTGGCGGGCGCCGCGGCGGCCTGGACGGCGTTCGCCGCGGCCGGCCCCGGCGAGCGGGCCGGACAGCCCCGGCCGGCCGTCCAGAGCGCGGCGCCCCGGGCCCCGTAGCCGCAGCAGAACCCCCGATGTCGTCAGGTACACCCCCGGAACCATTACCCTGGGGTGCGTGGCAGCCGTCGATCCTTCCGAAGAGCTCAAGAACCTCGAAACGACCATGGGGTCGATCGAGGCCGTCCTCGACCTGGACAAGATCCGGGCCGACATCGCGCGTCTGGAGGAGGAGGCAGCCGCCCCCGACCTGTGGGACGACCTCGCGAACGCGCAGAAGGTGACCAGCCGGCTCTCCTTCCTCCAGGGCGAACTGCGCCGCGTCGCGGGCCTGCGCGGGCGCATCGACGACCTGGGCGTGCTGTTCGAGCTGGCCGAGGACGAGGACGACGCGGACACCCGCGCCGAGGCCGAGACCGAGCTGGCGGCCGTCAAGAAGGCGGTCGAGGAGCTGGAGGTCCGCACCCTTCTGTCCGGCGAGTACGACGCCCGCGAGGCGCTCATCAACATCCGCGCCGAGGCCGGCGGCGTCGACGCCGCCGACTTCGCCGAGCAGCTGATGCGCATGTACCTGCGCTGGGCCGAGCGGCACGGGTACCCCACCGAGGTGTACGACACCTCGTACGCGGAGGAGGCCGGCATCAAGTCCGCGACCTTCACCGTCAAGGCCCCGTACGCCTACGGCACCCTCTCCGTCGAGCAGGGCACCCACCGCCTGGTCCGCATCTCCCCGTTCGACAACCAGGGCCGCCGGCAGACCTCCTTCGCCGGCGTCGAGGTGCTCCCGGTCGTCGAGCAGTCCGACCACGTCGACATCGACGAGGGCGACCTGCGCGTGGACGTCTACCGCGCGTCCGGCCCCGGCGGCCAGGGCGTCAACACGACCGACTCGGCGGTGCGCATCACGCACCTCCCAACCGGCATCGTGGTCTCCTGCCAGAACGAGCGCTCGCAGATCCAGAACAAGGCGTCCGCGATGAACGTCCTCCAGGCGAAGCTGCTGGAGCGGCGCCGCCAGGAGGAGAAGGCGGCGATGGACGCGCTCAAGGACAGCGGCAGCTCCTGGGGCAACCAGATGCGCTCCTACGTGCTGCACCCGTACCAGATGGTGAAGGACGTCCGCACCGAGTACGAGGTCGGCAACCCGCAGGGCGTGCTGGACGGCGACATCGACGGCTTCATCGAGGCCGGGATCCGCTGGCGCAAGCAGCGCGAGACCGCGAGCTGACGGCGCGGGTCCGGGCCTCGGTGACGATCGAGCACAGCATCGAGGCCGGGATCCGCCGGCGCAGGCAGCGCGAGACCGCGAGCTGACGGCGCGGGTCCGGGCCTCGGTGACGATCGAGCACAGCATCGAGGCCGGGATCCGCCGGCGCAGGCAGCGCGAGACCGCGAGCTGACCGCCTTGACCACGTGAGAGGGCCCCGACCGGTGACGGTCGGGGCCCTCTCACGTCGTAGGGGTGCGTCCCCGGCCTCAGGCGAGCGCCTGCCGGGCGAGCAGCGCCACCGCGAGCAGTCCGGCCAGCAGGGCCAGCAGCATCGCGGGGGAGAGTGCGGCGAGCGGCCCCTGCTGCTCCTGCAGCCGGGCGCGGTTGGCGCGGCACACCGGGCAGCGGCCCTCGCTCACGCGGCCGTTGCAGTTGGCGCACACCAGATGGTCGCAGGTCATGCGATCTCCTCCTTGCCTACAGCCAACGCACCGGACGGGGCTTTGGTTCCTTCTCATTGCCCTGTGCGGGGGAGCGGCCAACCCGGGCCACCACCTCCACTCTGCCAGGTTCCGGACGTTCCGGCTCCCGGGCTGTGAGATGCCTCGCAATTTTCGGGGCATATCCGGGCATTCGCCCTCAACTTTCGGGCCAGGTCCCGGGCCGGGCCTGCGGGCCAGCCGCCGCTTCGCGTATGGTCCCAAGCCGGGAGCGGCCCTTTCCGCTCCCGCCGCCCGCCCCTGGGCCGGGCGCCCGGGGTGGATCGACCGAGGACTGGCGCCGCCTAGGATGGCCCCCGTGATGCAGCCGTGATCAGATTCGACAACGTCTCCAAGACCTATCCCAAGCAGAACCGTCCCGCCCTGGACAACGTCTCGCTGGAGATCGAGAAGGGTGAGTTCGTCTTCCTGGTCGGCTCGTCCGGCTCGGGCAAGTCCACCTTCCTGCGCCTGTGCCTGCGCGAGGAGCGCCCGTCGACGGGCGAGGTGCACGTGCTGGGCAAGGACCTGGGCAAGCTGTCCAACTGGAAGGTGCCGCACATGCGGCGCCAGCTGGGCACCGTCTTCCAGGACTTCCGCCTGCTGCCCAACAAGACCGTGGCCCAGAACGTCGCCTTCGCCCTCGAAGTGATCGGCAAGCCCAAGAGCGCCATCAACAAGGTGGTGCCCGAGGTGCTGGACCTGGTCGGCCTCGGCGGCAAGGAGGACCGCATGCCGGGCGAGCTGTCCGGTGGTGAGCAGCAGCGCGTCGCGATCGCCCGGGCGTTCGTGAACCGTCCGATGCTGCTGATCGCGGACGAGCCCACCGGCAACCTGGACCCGCAGAACTCGGTCGGCATCATGAAGCTGCTCGACCGCATCAACCGCACCGGCACGACGGTGCTGATGGCCACCCACGACCAGGCCATCGTCGACCAGATGCGCAAGCGCGTCATCGAGCTCGACAAGGGGCTGCTGGTCCGCGACCAGGCCCGCGGCGTCTACGGGTACCAGCACTGACCCGTAGGCCGCCGGCCCTGTTGTCCGACCGGTACCGACCCTGGAGTTGTCACAAGCATGCGCGCGCAGTTCGTCCTGTCGGAGATCGGTGTGGGTCTCCGCCGCAACCTGACCATGACCATCGCGGTCGTCGTCAGTGTCGCGCTCTCCCTCGCCCTCGCCGGTGCCTCGCTCCTGGTCCGCGACCAGGTGAACTCCATGAAGGGGTACTGGTACGACAAGGTCGAGGTGAGCATCTACTTCTGCACCAAGGCGGACGCCCGTAACTCGCCCCAGTGCGACAAGGGTGCGGCCACCGACCAGCAGATCGCGGACATCAAGACCAAGCTCGACAAGATGGACTCGGTGGTCCAGTCGTCGACGTTCGAGAACTCCGCGGACGCGTACAAGCACTGGAAGGAGATGAACCCGGACAACCCGCTCATCTCCGTCCTCGGCCCGGAGGCCATCCCGCAGTCCTGGCGGGTGAAGCTGAAGGACCCGACCAAGTACGACGTGATCCAGAGCGCCTTCGCCGGCCAGCCCGGCGTGAAGTCGGTCGAGGACCAGCGCAAGATCCTGGAGAACCTCTTCGGCCTGCTGAACGGCCTGCAGACCGCGGCGTTCGTGATCATGGTGCTGATGCTCTTCGTGGCCCTGCTGCTGATCGTCAACACCGTCCGGGTGTCGGCGTACAGCAGGCGGCGCGAGACCGGGATCATGCGCCTGGTCGGTGCCTCGAACTTCTACGTCCAGATGCCGTTCATCGCCGAGGCCGCGTTCGCCGCGCTGCTCGGCGCGATCATGGCCTCCGGGCTGCTGCTGGGCGGGCACTTCTTCGTCCAGGGCTTCCTGGCGGAGCGGGTCCAGTTCATCCACTTCATCGGCCTCTCCTCGGTGCTGGCGGTCATCCCGCTGCTCGTGGTGGTCGGTATGGGCATGGCGGCCGTCGCGGCGTTCTTCACGCTGCGCAAGTACCTGAAGGTCTGACAACCGCACCGGTACCGGCCCACGGCCCCGGACGGCACTGCGCCGTCCGGGGCCGTCGCCGTTCCCGGCCTGGCCGGATCGGCCCCCCGGCCGGTGCGGTGCGCCTAGACTCCGTTGCCATGCCAGAAACTCCGCGCAGGGCGCGTCAGGCGGCAACGCTCGGCCTGGTGTTCGGCGCCGTCCTGCTGGCGGGGGCCGCCACCGGGGCCTGGGGCGATTCGTCCGGCACCCCGTCCCACCCCTCCGGCGACGCCGTCCCGGCCGCCGTCGCGACCATCGCGGCCGGCCAGGACCCGGCCGGGGCCGAGCTGTCCGAGCAGCAGGCCGAGCGGCTGATCGGGGCCAACGGCGACCGCTGGGGCGCGTACTACACGGCGCAGGAGTACGCCGAATTCAGCCAGGGCCTGGACGGCCGCTACCTCGGCGTCGGCCTGTCGGTGGGCCGCGGCCAGGACGGCGCGACCGCCGTCTCCCAGGTGCAGCCCGGCGGGCCGGCCGCCGCCGCCGGGATCGCCGCCGGCGACCGGCTGCTGCGGATCGGCGCCGACCAGGCCGACCAGCTGCCGGTCACCGAGGTGGTGGCCCGGCTGCGCGGACGCGAGGGCGAGCGCCGGGTCGGCAGCCCGGTGACGCTGGCGGTGCGGCGCGGCGACGGCGAGGTGCGCGAGCTGGAGCTGTACCGGGCGCTGCTGGACAGCCAGCAGGTGGCGGTCGAGCGGACCGACCTCGGGGTCGTCCGGATCACCGTCCGGGCCTTCACCAGCGGCGTGGCCGAGCAGGTGCGCGCCGCGGCGCGCGGCGCACGCGCCGGAGTGGTGCTCGACCTGCGCGGGAACTCCGGCGGCCTGGTCGAGGAGGCCGCCGGCACCGCCGCGGTCTTCCTGGACGGCGGCCCGGTCGGCTCGTACCAGCTGCGCGGCGAGCGGCGCGAGCTGACCGCGGCGCCGGGCGGGGACCAGCACACCCCGCTGGTGGTGCTGGTCGACGGCGGCACCATGAGCGCCGCCGAACTGCTCGCCGGAGCCCTGCAGGACCGCTGCCGGGCCCTGGTGGTCGGCGGCCGGACCTTCGGCAAGGGCACCGTGCAGCAGCCCAGCCGGCTCGCCGACGGCGCCGTGCTGGAGCTCACCGTCGGCCGCTACTTCACCCCGTCCGGCCGCTCCCCGGAGGGCACCGGCCTGACTCCGGACGTGCCCGCCGGGAGCACCGAGGACGCCGCCGCGCTCGCCCTGCGGGTGCTGGCGGGCACCGGGACCCGCCGCTAAAGGGGCTGCCGGTACGGGGCCGAGGTGCGAGAATGACCGCGCTATGGCAAAGGAAACCGGACAGAAGCTGATCGCCCAGAACAAGCGGGCGCGACACGAGTACACCATCCTCGACACCTGGGAGTGCGGCCTCGTGCTCACCGGCACGGAGGTGAAGTCGCTGCGCGAGGGCCGGGCCAACCTGGTCGACGGCTACGCGTACATCCAGAACCACGAGGCGTGGATCGACAACGTCTTCATCCCCGAGTACACCCAGGGGACGTGGACCAACCACGCGGCCCGCCGCAAGCGCAAGCTGCTGCTGCACCGCATGGAGATCCAGAAGATCGAGAGCAAGGTGCGGGACGCCGGCCACACCCTGGTCCCGCTCTCGCTGTACTTCAAGGACGGCCGGGTGAAGCTCGAACTCGCGCTCGCCGTCGGCAAGAAGCTGTACGACAAGCGGCAGACCCTGCGCGAGAAGCAGGACACCCGCGAGACCGCCCGGGCCGTGGCCGCGGCGCGCCGCCGTCAGCGTTAATCGGCTGGACCCCCGCTGGCTGCCTCCCGTAGTATGGCTCCAGCAACACGGGCGGTCCGCCGCCCTGCTGTTTCTCAACAAAACATGGGGATGATCGGTTTCGACAGGGGACGTCGAAACAGGAGAAGCGAGCCGAGGAACGCGGCAATGATCTCGTTAACCACGTGTCGCAAACAAATAATCGCCAACTCTAAGAGCGATTCCCAGCAGTTCGCTCTCGCTGCCTAATAACAGCAAGTAGCGCTTGGGTGTCAGCCCGGGAAGTTCCCGACCCGGATCCTGGCATAATCTAGGGAACTCAACCCGCCACTCGGGCTGCGAGAGTGGTGGGGAAATCAAACAGCAGCTGGGCCTGTTGGCGGCTTGTCCGCGTGACCGCCAGGGCCGAGAAACTCACAGCGGACTGCGCTCGGAGAAGTCCTGAATCCACTCCACTGGACCCGGGTTCGATTCCCGGCATCTCCACCACCCCATGTTGTTCATACGAAAGGCCGCCCTCCGTCACGGAGGGCGGCTTTTCGCGCATCCGGCCCCTCACAGGCGTCACCCCGGCCGGGTGAGAGGACGGTTCCGCAGCCTTCACAGAGCACAACGAGGCCGAAACCCCGGGCTTCTAGCGTCGATCCCCACAGCCCCCGGCAGGAGGAGTCAGGCAATGAGCAGAACGGGCGGTCGCTGGATCCAGCAATGGGATCCGGAGGACGAGGAGTTCTGGGAACGGACCGGCCGGCGCACGGCCAACCGCAACCTGCTGTTCTCCGTACTCTCCGAGCACATCGGTTTCTCCATCTGGTCCCTGTGGTCCGTGATGGTCCTGTTCATGGGCAAGGAGTACGGCATCGACCCGGCCGGGAAGTTCTTCCTGGTGGCGCTGCCGACCCTGGTCGGCGCGTTCGTCCGGATCCCGTACACGATGGCCGTCGCCCGCTTCGGCGGACGCAACTGGACGATCGTCTCCGCCCTCCTCCTGCTGCTCCCGGCCCTCGCCGGCGCGTACGTGATGGAGCCGGGCACCTCGTACACCACCTTCATGGTGGTCGCCGCGCTCACCGGCCTCGGCGGCGGCAACTTCGCCTCCTCGATGACCAACATCAACGCCTTCTTCCCGCAGCGCCGCAAGGGCTGGGCGCTCGGCCTCAACGCGGGCGGCGGCAACATCGGCGTCCCGGTGATCCAGCTGGTCTCGCTCGGCGTCATCTCCTGGGCCGGGGCGGGCAGCCCGCGCCTGGTGCTGGCGATCTACCTGCCGCTGATCGTCGTCGCGGCGCTCTGCTCCGCCCTCTTCATGGACAACCTGGCCCCGGTGCGCAACGACACCGGGGCGATCACCGAGGCGCTGCGCGAGAAGCACACCTGGCTGATGTCCATCCTCTACATCGGCACCTTCGGTTCCTTCATCGGCTTCAGCTTCGCCTTCGGCCTCGTCCTGCAGAACCAGTTCGGCCGTACCCCGCTGCAGGCCGCCCAGCTGACCTTCATCGGCCCGCTGCTCGGCTCGCTGATCCGCCCGGTCGGCGGACGCCTCGCGGACCGCTTCGGCGGCGCCCGGATCACCTTCTGGAACTTCGTCGCGATGGCCGCCGCGGCCGGCGTGGTCGGCTACGCCTCCTCTGCCGACTCGCTGCCCGTCTTCCTGGTCGGCTTCACCACGCTGATCGTCTTCGCCGGCATCGGCAACGGATCCACCTACAAGATGATCCCCGGCATCTTCGAGGCCAGGGCGCAGGACCGGATCGCCGCCGGGGCCACCCCCGAACAGGCCGCCGCCTGGTCGCGCCGGCTCTCCGGGGCCGCGATCGGCCTGATCGGCGCGGTCGGCGCGATCGGCGGCCTGCTGATCAACCTCGCCTTCCGGCAGTCCTTCCTGTCCACCGGCAGCGGCACCCCCGCCTTCCTGTCCTTCCTCGCCGCCTACGCCCTGTGCTTCGCCCTCACCTGGGCCGTCTACCTGCGCCGCCCCACCGGCGCCGCCGACCGCTCCAGCAGCCCCGCCCTGGCCGAGGTCTGACCGGGACGCCGCCCGGGCCCGGCGTGCGTCAACAGCCGGGCCCCGGCGGGCCGGAGCCGTCACCGGCAGCGGAAACACCGAGGAAACCCCTGCGACCCCGTGGCGACACCGCCCCGCGGGACGATTTCGGTCCACCCGACGAAGGACCCTCGCACCATGGACGACCTGATCGACGGCCGGGCGCCCACAGCCGCCGCCCGGTCCGCGGCTGCCGCCCCACCCGCAGCCGCCGCACCGCCCGTCCCCGCGGCCGTACCGCCGCTGGCCGGCTACACCGTCGGCATCACCGCGGCACGGCGCGCCGACGAACTCGCGGCGCTGCTCCAGCGCCGCGGCGCCGCCGTTCTGCGCGCCCCCGCCCTGCGGATCGTGCCGCTGCCCGACGACACCGAACTGCTCGCCGCCACCCGGGCCCTGGTGGACGACCCGCCGGACCTCGCGGTCGCCACCACCGGCATCGGCTTCCGCGGCTGGATCGAGGCCGCCGAGGGCTGGGGCCTGGGCGACGCGCTCACCGGCTGCCTCGGCAAGGCCGCCGTCCTCGCCCGCGGACCCAAGGCCAAGGGCGCCATCCGGGCCGCCGGACTGCGCGAGGAGTGGTCGGCCCGCTCCGAATCCTCGGTGGAGGTGCTGGAACACCTGCTGGAACAGGGCGTCGACGGCCGGCGGATCGCCGTCCAGCAGCACGGCGCCCCGCTGCGCGACTTCACCGACTCGCTGCGCGCCGCCGGCGCCGAGGTCGTCGAGGTGCCGGTCTACCGCTGGCTGCCGCCCGCCGACCCCGCCCCGCTGGACCGGCTGCTCGACGCCTGCTGCTCCGGCGCCCTGGACGCGGTCACCTTCACCAGCGCCCCCGCCGCCCTCGGACTGCTCGACCGGGCCGCCGAACGCGGCCTGACCGAGGCCCTGCTGCACGCCCTGCGCCGCGACGTCCTGCCGGTCTGCGTCGGCCCGATCACCGCCGCCCCGCTGGAGGAGCTGGACGTCCCCACGGTGTGGCCCGAACGGATGCGGCTCGGCGCCATGGTCCAGACGCTCGCCGCCGAGCTGCCCGGACGCACCCGGGCCCTCGCGGTGGCCGGCCGCCGACTGGAGCTGCGCGGCCAGGCCGCCCTGGTCGACGGCGAGCTGCGGCCCGTCCCGCCCGCCGGAATGGCCCTGCTGCGCGCCCTGGCCCGCCGCCCCGGCTGGGTCGTCCCGCGCGCCGAACTGCTGCGCGCGCTGCCCGGCAGCGGCGCCGACGAGCACGCCGTGGAGAGCGCGATGGCCCGGCTGCGCGCCGCCCTGGGGGTGCCCGGCCTGATCGCCACCGTGGTCAAGCGCGGGTACCGGCTGGCGGCCGATCCGGAGGCCCCCGCACGGCCGACGGCAGTGATGCCGGCACCAAGGACCACCCCACAAGCTGACCGAGCTGAAGCGAATCCGGGAGGACCATCGCCATGGC
>NZ_JBSGXP010000186.1:0-15490 GCF_053610105.1 Kitasatospora sp. NPDC054939
GTGCCGTGCAGCACGCCACCGCCCGACCGCTCCACCAACCGCCCGACCGGCCGCCCGCCCGACTACCGGGCCGTGCCGCACCGCGCCGGTGCCCGGCGCGTCACTCGAAGCGTGCGGGATCCCCGGCCCCGCGCCGGACGATCTCCACGTCCCCGCCGGAGAAGTCGACGACCGTCGTCGGCACCGTGCCGCAGTCACCCGAGTCCACCACGGCGTCCAGCACGTGGTCGAGCCGCTCCTTGATCTCCCACCCCTGGGTCATCGGCTCGTCCTCGCCGGGGAGCAGCAGCGTGCTCGACACCAGGGGCTCGCCGAGTTCGGTGAGTAGGGCCCTGGTGACCGCGTGGTCGGGGATCCTGACCCCCACCGTCTTCTTCTTCGGGTGCAGCAGCCGGCGCGGGACCTCCTTGGTGGCCGGCAGGATGAAGGTGTAGCTGCCCGGCGTCGCGGCCTTGACGGCGCGGAAGACGTTGTTGTCGAGTTGGACGAACTGCCCCAGCTGCGCGAAGTCCACGCACATCAGGGTGAAGTGGTGGCGCTCGTCGAGGCGCCGGATCGACCGGATCCGTTCGAGCCCCTCGCTGTTGTCCAACCGGCAGCCCAGGGCGAAACAGGAGTCGGTCGGGTACGCGATGAGCGCCCCGGAGCGGAGACTGGTGGCCACGGTGCCGATGGTGCGCGGCTGCGGGGACTCTGGATGCACGTCGAAGTACTTCGCCATTCGGCCGACCCTACGGGATCCCCTCCCCCGAGGGGGCGCAGCCGTCGCCTCCCCGCGCCCCCGCGCCGGTCCCGTCGGCGTGCCGGGGCCGGCCGTCCCCGGCGCGCCGCGACCCGCACGATCCGCCGGGCAGGCCGGTGCCGCCCGGACGCTGGTGGGCGACCCGCAGGACGGCGTACCGTCCGTGGACATGGCCCTCGATCAGGCGCGCGTCAACCGGATCTTCCACCCCGACACCTACGCCGAGGGCGTGCCGTACGCGCTCTTCCGGGAGCTGCGGGAGGCGGCCCCGGTGTGCTGGGTGGAGGAGCCACCGGTGGGGGAGTGGCCGGCCGGGCCGGGGTACTGGGCGGTGCTGCGGCACGCGGACGTGAAGCACGTGCTGCGCACACCGGATGTGTTCTCCTCGCACCTCGGCGCCACCCAGATCCGCGACCCGGACTCACCGGCCGATCTGGACTTCGCCCGGACGATGATGCTCAACCAGGACCCGCCCGACCACTCCCGGCTGCGCCGGGCCGTGGCGGCCGCGTTCACCCCGCGGGCGCTGCACGAGCTGACCACCGCCATCGAGACCCGCGCCGCCGAACTCGTCGCCGGGATCCGCCCGTTCGGCGAAGTCGACTTCGTGCCGGTCGCCGCCGATCTGCCCGTGTGGACGCTGGCCCTGATCCTGGGCGTGCCCGAGCAGGACCGGCAGCTGCTGGTCGACTGGTCGAATCGGGTGATCGGCTACCAGGACCCGGACTACGCCCAGTCCAGTACGGCCGACCCGTCTCGGCTCACCGACCTGGGCCGCGCCGCGCTCGACCACCGCCCGACCGCCCTCACGGCCCCCGACGGCCGCCCGCTGAACCCGCGCTCCCGCGCGGCCCTCGCCGACATGTTCGCCTACGCCCACGCGCTCGCCCAGGACCCGCCGCCGGGCAGCATCGTCGCCCGCATGCGGGACGCCGGCCTGAGTGCCACCGAGTTCGAGACGATGTTCTTTCTCTTCGGAGTCGCTGGAAACGAGACCTTGCGGAACGGCCTCCCCGGCGGCCTGTATTCCTTGCTCATCCACTCCGACCAGTACCGCAAGCTGGCCTCGCGGCACGACCTGATCGATTCGGCACTGGAGGAGTTACTCCGGTTCTGGCCGCCCGTTCTGCAGTTCCGTCGCACCGCGACCCGGGACGTGGTGCTGGCAGGGAAGCGGATCCGCGGTGGTGACAAGGTGGTCGTCTACCACGCCTCCGCGAACCGGGACGAGTCGGTCTTTCCCGAACCGGACCGCCTGGACGTCACCCGCGCCCCGAACGACCACGTCAGCTTCGGTTTCGGCCCGCACTTCTGCGTGGGAGCACGGCTTGCCAGGATCCAGATGGCGGCCCTGATCCGCCGGGTCGTCGCAGAGCTACCCGGCCTGGAGCTGGCGTCGGACGCGCCGCCGAAGCGCCTGGTCTCCAACTTCCAGAACGGGCTGAAAGAGCTGCGCATCCGTTGGAAATAGATCGGCGCCCCCTGGCCGACGTCAGTGGGCGTGCACCCCTACCCCACGACTTCGGCAGGGCCTGATCGGAGGTTGCTGGGCAGGTGGCTCCTCCACCACAAGCGCTGGAGATCTGCCATGCACGACTTCTCGTACTTGTCTGCGGCCTGGCCGCGCAGTACCCGTCGGCCACCTCCGCCTGTCGCAATCGAAGAATGGTCTCTCTCCAGGCGCACGGCCGCGCCGGTCCTCCTGCGCCCGGCAAGGATGAGGAGGACCTGCGCGCCGTGCGCGGGCAGCGATCTCAGGCGGCGTCGTCACATGTCGCTTCCGAGGCCCTTGGGGCGGTGCGGGGCCGAGTCGGAGGCGAGTGCGTTCTCCCGAAGATTCGGCTGGGTGGGAAGCGTCCTGGCGAACCAGCCGCCGTAGCGGTCGCCCAGGAAGGGGGCCGAGGCGCCGTGCAGGACGACGCTCAGGCCGACGGTCACGGCGATGGCTTCGGTCAGCAGCGCCATTCCGGGCAGATGCTCTTCGAAGGCGAGCAGGCCGAACACCACGGAGGCGAGCCCGCGCGGACCGAACCAGCCGATGTAGGCGACGGAAGCCGGACGCAGGCCCGTGCCGATGAGTGAGAGCGCGACCGGCAGCATCCGGACGACGGTGAGGCTGATCAGCGCGTAGACGACCGTGCGCCACGTCAGGTGTTCAAGGACGGGCCCGAGGATGATCGCCCCGAAGACCAGGAAGCTCAACGAGGCGAGCAGTAGGCCGAGAAGCTCGGTGAACCGGGTGTTCTGGGCGGGATCAGGGTCGCTCACGCCGCCGGCCCGGGCGCTCTGGACCCTGCGCGAGCCGACGCCGAAGGCCAGGCCGGCGGCCCAGGCGCCGATGAAGCCGCTGCCGTCGACCGCGACACACAGCACGTAGGTGACGACCGGGAGGGCGATCGTCAGGAACTGCCGCCAGTCGGTGGTGCTCCAGTCCCGGTCGACGGACCAACGCAGCACGTACGCCCCGGCCCAGCCGACCGCGAGTCCGATGGCGCCGCTCAGCAGCAGTGCGCGCAGGAACGTCTCGATAACGCCCGGATGGCCGTGGTCCTCGCCCGCCGCCGCCAGTGCCAGCACGAAGAACGGGAGGGCGAGGCCGTCGTTGAGTCCCGACTCGACGCCCAGGCCGCCGCGGACCAGTGGCGGGACCTTCTTGTTGGAGAACGCCTGCTGTCCGAGTGCGGAGTCCGTCGGCGCCAGGATGATGGCGACCAGGGCCAGCTCCCACACGCCCAGGTCGGGCAGCAGGGGCCACGCCAGGAGCCACCCCAGCGCGACGGTGGCCGGCAGTCCCAGGGCCAGCAGCCGCAGCGGCAGGAACTCCTCCGTGCGCAGGTCGCGGCGGCGGATCGCCGCCGCGTCCGCGAAGATCAGCAGTGTCAGGGCGCTCTCCAGCAGCAGGCTGGTGAACTCCGGATCGTCAGCCCGGTCCAGCAGTTCCAGGCCCAGTGGGCCGATCGCGAGCCCGACGACCATGAACACCAGGGGACCGGAGACCACCGTCGTCGACAGACGCCGCGACAGCGCCCCGTAGCCGATGACCACGCCACCCGCGATCACCACGGCCCATTGAGTCATCAGCACTCCTCACGCCGGACGTCGAACATCGACCCGGCGACAGCACGGGAAGCGAGCCCCTGCGCTGCGTGGCCACGCCGCCGCACGTCACACAGAGAGCACAGAGGTTCACCCTAAGTGTTCAGCCGGATCCTCGCCCCTGCGCTGCGAAGCCGACGCCGCTCGGGTGGCGGCTCCACCACGGCTTCGGCCCCGCCGGATCGGGACAGCCCCGATCCGGCGACCGCCCCCGGACGCTCCGCCCGCCGGGGCGACGCCTCGACGGACGGTTGACCACGCCCGCCGAGGGCCGGGGATGCGAGACCTGCAGGCGCCGCACAGCATGGGGGAATGAGCGATTCCCATGACGATGCGCCCGCCGCGGTATCGACTCCCGAGGCCGTCCGGACGCGGCTCGGCACATTGCATTTCCGCGACGACATCCCCGACACCGCCACCAGCGAGAAGGTCTTCGACAATCTCGACCTGATGCACGGGGTCGACGCCTACCTCGCCGGACCGCCCGGGGTGTCGGTGAACGCGCTTCGTCGCGGCTTCCTCGAAGCCGGGATCGCGGACAACTCGGTGCTCTTCTACTCCGGGCTGATGGACCGCGAATCGCTGTTCCGCTGGGTGACCGACTCGGCCTGCCCGGCCCCGACCGCGGCACCGGCGGTCGCTACGTGATCCGCTCTTCGACCGCAGCTGAGGCCTTGTGGAGGGCCGCCCACGAACATCAGCGGCGCTCGCGCCGATGACGGGACGGAGAACGAAATGACGCAGGCATCGTGGAGTGAGTACCGGCCGGGGCAGCGGTTCCCCGGGGTGGTGGGTCGGACGACCGAGGAGTCGAGTCCGGCGTGGCCGCAGCCGGTGCGGTCGGTGGCGGGTGCGCCGAACGTGCTGTTCATCGTTTTCGACGACACCGGGTTCGGGCAGTTGGGCTGCTACGGCAGTCCGATCGAGACGCCGAATCTGGACGCGCTGGCCGCGGGCGGTCTGCTGTACAGCAACATGCACACCACGGCGCTGTGCTCGCCGTCGCGCTCGTGCATCATGACGGGCCGCAACCATCACGCCAACGGCATGGCGGCGATCACGGAGCTGGCCACCGGCTATCCGGGCTACAACGGGCAGATCCCGTTCGAGAACGGGTTCCTGTCGGAGATGCTGCTGCAGCACGGCTACAACACGTACATGGTCGGCAAGTGGCACCTGATGCCCTCGGAGCAGGAGTCGGCGGCGGGCCCGTACGACCGGTGGCCGCTGGGGCGGGGCTTCGAGCGGTTCTACGGGTTCCTGGGTGGGGATTCCAGCCAGTGGTACCCGGACCTGGTGTACGACAACCACCAGGTGGAGCCGCCGGCCACGCCGGAGGAGGGCTACCACCTGACGGAGGACCTGGTCGAGCGGGCGATGTCGTTCATCGCCGACGCCAAGCAGGTCGCCCCCGACAAGCCGTTCTTCCTGAACCTGTGCCCTGGCGCCACCCATGCCCCGCACCATGTGCCGAAGGAGTGGGCGGACCGCTACCGGGGCCGGTTCGACGACGGCTGGGACGTCTACCGCGAGCGGACCTTCGCGCGGCAGAAGGAACTGGGCGTGGTGCCGGCGGACGCGGAGCTGTCGCCGCACGATCCGGACGTGCCCGCGTGGGAGTCGCTCACGCCCGACGCGCGGCGGCTGGCCGCGCGGATGATGGAGGTCTACGCCGGGTTCCTCTCCCATACCGACCATCACCTCGGGCGGTTGGTGGAGTTCCTGAAGGAGACCGGCGAGTTCGACAACACGCTGATCATGGTGGTCTCCGACAATGGGGCGAGCGCCGAGGGCGGGGTGACCGGCACCACCAACGAGCTGCAGTTCTTCAACAACGCGCCCGAGACGTTGGAGGAGAGCCTGGCGCGGATCGAGGAGATCGGCGGCCCGGCCACGTTCAACCACTACCCGTGGGGCTGGACGTGGGCGGGCAATACACCGTTCCGGCGGTGGAAGCGGGAAACCTACCGCGGCGGCGTCAGCGATCCCTTCCTCGTCCACTGGCCAGCCGGCATCCGGGCCCGCGGTGAGGTCCGCGACCAGTTCGCACACATCATCGACATGGTCCCCACTGTCCTGGACGTGCTCGGGGTCGAACCGCCCGCGACCATCCGGGGGGTCACCCAGTCGCCCCTGCACGGGGTCAGCTTCGCCCACACTTTCGACGATGCCGGTGCGGCGACCCGTCACCGTACCCAGTACTACGAGATGCTCGGGCACCGGGCGATCGACCACGACGGGTGGCGGGCGGTCTGCCCCTGGCCCGGCCCCTCCTTCGAGGAGGCCGAGCGGCCCTTCGGCACCCCGATCACCATGGCCGACCTCGACGACCTCGACGCCCACCACTGGGAGCTCTACCACGTCGACGAGGACATCGCCGAGACCAGGAACCTCGCCCAGGAACACCGCAGCAAACTGATCGAGATGATCGCCCTGTGGTACGTGGAGGCGGGCAGGTACAACGTGATGCCGATCGACGGCAGCGTCCTGCAGCGCATCATGACCGAGCGCCCGCAGATCACCGAGGCCCGCACCAGCTACATCTTCCGTCCCGGCACGCAGACCCTGCCGGCCGCGGTCGCGCCCCGGGTCCTCAACCGCCCGCACAGCGTCACCGCCGACGTAGAGATCCCGCCCGGCGGAGCGCGGGGCGTCCTGCTCTGCCAGGGCACCAACTCCGGCGGCTGGTCCCTCTACCTCAAGGACGGCCACCTCCACTACGCCCACAACTACGTCCAGCGGGCCCTGCACCACGTGGCCTCCAGCGAGAGCGTGCCCGAGGGGCGACACACCCTGCGCTTCGAGTTCGAGCCCACCGGTGCCCCGGACATCGCCCACGGCAAGGGCGCACCCGGCCGGGCCCAGCTGTACATCGACGGCCGCCTCGTCGGCGAGCGCGACATGCCGGTCACCACCCCGATCGCCTTCAATCCGGGCGGCATGGCCTGCGGCGCCAACCCCGGTTCGGCCGTCACCCCCGACTACCAGGCGCCGTTCCGCTTCACCGGCGCCCTCCACAGCGTCACCGTCGACCTGTCCGGTGACCTGATCGTCGACGCCGAGAGCGAGATGCGCATGCACATGGCCCGCCAGTAGGGCGCGGCCCCGAGGCCGGCCGGCGCGCTTTGTCAGGACGGTGGGGCGATGGACCTCTCCTAGCACTGCTGGAGTTGGACGTTCCTTCCAACGTCCGGATCTGTGGACCGTCCACCAGTGACCTTCCGGACGTGGCCGTAGCTGGGGGCGCGTACCGGGCCGGGAGGGCCTGCGTTCCCGCCCCGTGAGCGCCTACAGGCGCACCGGGAGGGCGACGAGGCCGCGGACCAGTCGGGACTGCCGCCAGGCGAGTCGGTCGGCGGGGGCCGCCAGGTGCAGGGCGGGGAAGCGTTCCAGGAGGACGGTCAGCACGATGTCGATCTCCGCGTGGGCGAGCGGGGCGCCGAGGCAGCGGTGGATCCCGTGGCCGAAGGCGAGGTGGGCGGCGGCGTTCGGGCGGTCCAGGTCGAGCCGGTCG
The DNA here is from genome assembly GCF_053610105.1 of Kitasatospora sp. NPDC054939. Lineage (NCBI taxonomy): Bacteria > Bacillati > Actinomycetota > Actinomycetes > Kitasatosporales > Streptomycetaceae > Kitasatospora > Kitasatospora sp. NPDC054939. The sequence goes on from NZ_JBSGXP010000186.1 coordinate 7,353, forward strand.
GGGTCGGGGAACCTCGCGGGGTCGCGGTTGGCCGCGCCCGGGCACACGAAGACCGGGCTGCCCGCGGGCACGGCGGCGCCGCCGAGGTCCACGTCGTCGGGTGCCCACCGCCAGGTGGCGATGCTGACCGGGGAGTCGTACCGGAGCAGCTCGTCGACGGCGGTCCGGATGCGCTGCGGGGCGGCGCGCAGCTGCGCCAGCTCGGCGGGGTGCCGGAGCAGGGCCAGCACGGCGTTGCCGATCGCCGCGGTGGTGGTCTCGTGGCCGGCGACCAGCAGCAGGACGGCGAGGGAGAGCAGTTCGTCCTCGCCGAGCCGGTCCGCGTCGTCGTCGTGGACCGCGATCAGGTCGGAGAGCAGGGAGTGGTCCGGGTGGGTGCGCTTGTCGGCGATCAGCTCCGCCAGGTAGCCGGCCAGGGCGTGGGACGCGGCGTCGGCCCGCTCGTGGTCGGCGAACAGGTCGGTCGACCAGGAGCGGATCGACGGCCGGTCGGCCCGGGGCACGCCGAGGAGCCGGCAGATGACGGTGACCGGCAGCGGATCGGCCAGTTCCGCGACGAGGTCGACCTCGGTGCCGGGCTCCCACCGCCCGACGAACTGTTCGGCGAGCGAGCGGATCCAGGGGCGCAGGCCGTCGACCCGGGCCGGGGTGAACGCCTTGGTGACCAGCCGCCGGAGCCGGGTGTGTTCCGGCGGGTCGGTTGCGAGCATCGTGCGGGCGACGGCCGGGTGCAGGGACCGGCCGGACGGCCTGTCGGCGAAGTACGCGCCGGTGTCCTTCGACAGCGGGGCGGTGAACGCCTGCCGCGCCTCCTCGTAGCCGGTGACGACGGTTGCGGTGCCGGATCCGTTCAGCGGTACCCGGAGGACGGGGGAGGCCGCGCGCAGGCGTGCGTAGGTGGGGTAGCGGTCGGCGTGGAACGCCGGGTCGGCGAAGGGGGAGGAGGCCATGGTCGATTCCTGGGTCGCTTCGGGTGCCGTCGGTCGGTGGGCAGCCACGCCGGTGCGGACGGTGCCGCCGATGGGGACGGTACCGCCGGTCGGGTACTGCTGCCCGACCGAGCGTAACCACGGCCCGCGGGCCCCGCCGCCGGTCAGCCGACGTGGACGCGGGGGCGGCGGGCCCGGTCGGGTTCGGCCTCGCGCAGGACTTCGCGGGTGACGGGGGCGACCTCGCCCTGGCCGAGGAGGAAGAAGCGCAGGAAGTTGGCGAAGGGGTTGCCCTCGGTCCACTCGAAGTAGATGTGGGGGCGGGTCCCGGTGAGGTCGCGGGCGTGGAGGAGGAGGGCGGCCAGCGCGTTGGGGACGGAGGACGACTCGACGGTCAGCACGCGGTAGCGGTCGTGCAGGACCTCGCCGCGGACGGTCAGTCCGGCCTCGAATTCGGAGGGGTCGGTGACGGTGACCTCGATGAAGACGAAGTCCTCGGTGGTGGGGAGGTCGTTGTCGGTGCGGATCTGGTCGATTTTGTCGCGGTACTCGGCGATGTCGCGGTTGTCGGGTTCGTTGGCTACGAACCGGGCGGTGCGGTGGGAGATGTCGCGGATGAAGCGCTCCGCGGTGTCGTCCAGGTCGACGTGGGTGACGCGCAGTTCGAAGGCGCGGCCGAGCCGGGAGAGGAGGGAGATCAGGATGATGCCGGCGATGAAGCAGGCGCCGATCTTCACGCCGTCGGGCCGTTCGATGATGTTGACGACGGTCGTGTAGAGGAACACGGCGGCGATGACGCCGAAGGCGACGGTCCAGCCGCGCTGGCCGGCCTTGCGGGCCGAGATGGTCACGGCGATGGCGGCCGAGCAGATCAGGACGAGGACGCCGGTCGCGTAGGCGCCGCCCTGGGCGTCGACGTCGGCGTCGAAGATCCACGTGACCAGGAACGCGATCAGGGTGAAGACGATGACCATGGGCCGCACCGCGCGGGCCCAGTGCGGGGCCATGCCGTACTTGGGGAGGTAGCGGGGCATGAGGTTGAGCAGGCCGGCCATGGCGGAGGCGCCCGCGAACCACAGGATGAGGATGGTCGAGACGTCGTAGACCGTGCCGAAGGCGGTGCCGAGGTACTCGTGGGCGAGGTAGGCCAGGGCACGGCCGTTGGCCTCGCCGCCGGACTCGAACTCCTCGTGGGGGATGAGGACGGTGGTGATGAAGCTGGTGGTGATCAGGAAGACGCTCATGATGAGCGCGGCCGTGGTCAGCAGCTGCTTGGTCCCCCGGATGCGTCCGGCGGGCTTCTCCTCGGTGTCGCCCGGCTCGCCCGCGACGTGCGGCATGACCGCCACGCCGGTCTCGAAGCCGGACAGGCCCAGCGCGAGCTTGGGGAAGACGATGAGGGCGACGCCGATCATGGCGAAGACGTTGCCGTGCTCGGTGGTCAGGGCGGCCGTCCAGTCGGTGACCACGTGCCCTTCGGTCAGGACGTGCCACAGGCCGGTCACCACGACGACCGCGTTGAGCGCGAGGTAGACGCCGACCAGGGCGACGGCGACGCCGATGGCCTCCAGGAAGCCCTTGAGGAACACCGCGCCGAGCAGTGCGATCAGGACCATGGTGATGAGGACCTGCTTGTCGTGCAGGGCGTTCTCCAGGCCGGGGTTCTCCACCAGGTGGGTGGAGGCGTCGGCGGCCGACAGCGTGATGGTGATCAGGAAGTCGGTCGCGGCGAAGCCCAGCAGGGTCAGGACGAACAGCTTGCCCTTCCAGAAGGAGAGCAGTCGCGACAGCATCGCGATCGAGCCCTCGCCTCGCGGGCTCTCCTCGGCCACCCGCCGGTAGACGGGCAGCGCGCCGGCCAGGGTGACGATCACGAGCACGATCGTCGCCACGGGGGAGAGCAGTCCGGCGGCCAGGGCCGCGATGCCGGGCTGGTAGCCGAGGGTGGAGAAGTAGTCGACGCCGGTCAGGCACATCACGCGCCACCAGCGCTGCCCCTTGTGCGCGGGCTCCTGCTCGGCCTTGGGGACGGAGGGCCGGCCCTTGCCCATGTCGGACAGCCCCTCCAGCATCCACGCGCGCAGACGGCTCGTGCGCGGATCGTTCGTGGTGGCCATCGGGGGGTGCTCCTGGTGTGCTGCGGGGGTCGAGTTCCGGCCATCGCGGGACGGCCGGGCCAGCCTAGGCAACGGGTGGGGCCCCAACCCCCGTGGAAGCGTTAGGAAAGCGTCAAGATCCCCCTGCGCGTCCCACGGCGGCCGGCCAGGTGCCGGAGGGGCCCCGGTCCAGGTGGGACGGTGCGGACGTCAAGGGCGCGTCAATGATCGGGATCCGGCCGTATGGACGGCGTCAGGAACCCCGGGTGCGCCGCTCGGCGGCTGATTGGCTCTCGCTGCCGGTCTTCCCCCGGCGTACCGCAGGGCCTCGTGCGTCCCGCGGTTCACCCCACGAGCCAAGTCGGCGGAGCCAATGTCGGATCTGATGTACGTCGGTGTCACGGTCGCCGTGTTCGCCGTCATCGCCCTGATCGCGCGGGGGGTGGAGAAGCTGTGAGCGCGGAGAACGTCGCCGGTCTCATCGTCGCCGTCGCCCTCGTCGGCTATCTCGTCCTCGCGCTGATCTACCCGGAGAAGTTCTGACATGAGCTCCACTGCTGCGGGCTGGCTGCAGGTGCTGGCCCTGGTGGCCGCGCTGGTCCTGTGCTACCGCCCCCTGGGCGACCACATCGCCCGGATCCTCACCACCTCCAAGCACCTGAGAGCCGAGCGCGCCCTCTACAAGGTGGTCGGCGTGGACGCCGACGCCGACCAGCGCTGGCCGGTGTACCTCCGCTCGGTGCTGGCCTTCTCGGCCGTGTCCGTCCTCCTCCTGTACGGCCTGATCCGGCTCCAGCAGTGGCTGCCGCTGAACCTGGACGTGCCGCGGATGGACGGCCACCAGGCGTGGAACACCGCGATCTCCTTCACCGCCAACACCAACTGGCAGTCGTACAGCGGTGAGGCCGCGATGGGGCACCTGGCGCAGATGGCCGGCCTGGCGGTGCAGAACTTCGTCTCGGCGGCCGTCGGCATCGCGGTGGTGGCCGCGCTGGTCCGCGGCTTCACCCGTAACCGCACCGACCGGGTGGGCAACTTCTGGGTCGACCTGACCCGGGTCTGCCTGCGCCTGCTGCTGCCGATCGCGATCGTCTTCGCGCTGGTGCTGGTGGCGACCGGGGTCGTGCAGAACCTCCACGGCTTCCACGAGGTGGCCGGGCTGGCCGGCGGGCCGCAGTCGGTTCCGGGCGGGCCGGTGGCCTCCCAGGAGGTGATCAAGCTGCTGGGCACCAACGGCGGCGGCTTCTACAACGCCAACTCCGCCCACCCGTTCGAGAACCCGACCGGGCTGAGCAACCTCCTGGAGGTCTTCCTCATCCTGCTGATCCCGTTCGCCCTGCCGCGCACCTTCGGCCGGATGGTCGGCGACCACCGCCAGGGCTACGCGATCACCGCCGTCATGGCGATCTTCTGGGCCGCGTCCACGGCGCTGATCACCCTGGCGGAGGCGCAGCACCCGGGGGCCGCCCTGCAGACCGCGGGCGGGGCGATGGAGGGCAAGGAGCAGCGGTTCGGCATCGCGGCGAGTTCGCTGTTCGCGGCGTCGACCACGCTGACCTCGACCGGCGCGGTGAACTCCTTCCACGACTCGTACACCGCGTTCGGCGGCGGGCTGACGATGTTCAACATGATGCTGGGCGAGATCGCGCCCGGCGGGGTGGGCTCCGGCCTGTACGGGATGCTGGTGCTGGCGATCGTCGCGGTCTTCGTGGCCGGGCTGATGGTCGGCCGTACGCCCGAGTACCTGGGCAAGAAGCTGGGCGGGCGGGAGATGAAGTTCGCCTCCCTCTACATCCTGACCACGCCGACCCTGGTGCTGGTAGGCACCGGTGTCGCGATGGCGCTGCCCGGCCAGCGGGCGGGGATGCTCAACGACGGTGCGCACGGCTTCTCCGAGGTGCTGTACGCCTTCACCTCGGCGTCCAACAACAACGGTTCGGCGTTCGCCGGGATCACCGTGAACACGGACTGGTACGACACGGCGCTGGGGCTGTGCATGGTGTTCGGCCGGTTCCTGCCGATGGTCTTCGTCCTCGCCCTGGCCGGCGCGCTCGCGCAGCAGCAGCCGGTCCCGGCCACCCCGGGCACCCTGCCCACCCACAAGCCGCTGTTCGTGGGCCTGCTGTCGGGCGTCGTCCTGATCGTCGTCGGCCTCACCTACTTCCCGGCCCTGGCTCTCGGGCCGATCGCGGAAGGTCTCTCCTCCTGATGTCCACGTCCACGCTCACTCCCACTCCCGCCCCGGGCGGCACGACCGGGGACTCCGCGCCCCGCAGAGCGGCCGGCGGTCTCCTCGATCCCCAGCTGATCGTGAAGTCCCTGCCGGACGCGGTGAAGAAGCTCGACCCCCGGGTGATGGTCAGGAACCCGGTCATGTTCGTGGTCGAGGTCGGCTCCGTCGTCACCACGGTCTCCGCGATGGCCGACCCGTCGGTGTTCGCCTGGGCGATCACCGTCTGGCTCTGGCTGACCACGGTCTTCGCGAACCTGGCCGAGGCCGTCGCCGAGGGCCGCGGCAAGGCGCAGGCGGACACCCTGCGCCGGGCCAGGACCGACACCAGGGCCCGCCGCCTGCTGGACTGGCCGGCGTCGCAGGCCGAGGAGGATGTCTCCGGCACCGAACTGCGGCTCGGCGACCACGTGGTGGTCGAGGCCGTCCAGATCATCCCCGGTGACGGCGACGTCGTCGAGGGCGTCGCGAGCGTCGACGAGTCGGCGATCACCGGCGAGTCCGCGCCCGTCATCCGCGAGTCCGGCGGCGACCGCTCCGCCGTGACCGGCGGTACCAAGGTGCTGTCCGACCGGATCGTGGTGCGGATCTCCTCCGAGCCGGGCAAGACCTTCATCGACCGGATGATCGCCCTGGTCGAGGGCGCGGCCCGGCAGAAGACGCCGAACGAGATCGCGCTGAACATCCTGCTGGCCTCGCTGACCGTCGTCTTCCTGATCGCGGTCGTGACCCTCCAGCCGATGGCGACCTACGCGGGCGCCCCGCAGTCGATGATCGTGCTGGTCGCCCTGATCGTGGCGCTCATCCCGACCACCATCGGCGCGCTGCTCTCCGCGATCGGCATCGCCGGCATGGACCGGCTGGTGCAGCGCAACGTCCTCGCGATGTCCGGCCGCGCCGTCGAGGCGGCGGGCGACGTCAACACCCTGCTGCTCGACAAGACCGGCACCATCACCCTCGGCAACCGCCAGGCCGCCGAGTTCCAGCCGGCCGAGGGCGTCACCGTCGACGAGCTCGCGCATGCCGCCCAGCTGTCCTCCCTCGCGGACGAGACCCCCGAGGGCCGCTCGATCGTCGTCCTCGCGAAGACGCAGTACGGCCTGCGGGCCCGCGCCCAGGGCGAGTTGGCGCACGCCACCTGGGTGCCGTTCACCGCGCAGACCCGGATGTCCGGCGTCGACCTGGACGAAACGGGAGGGGTGCACCAGATCCGCAAGGGCGCTGCTGCGGCCGTCACCACCTGGGTGGGGGAGCAGGGCGGTTCGGTCGGTCCGGACGTGTCCGCGCTCGTCGACGGGATCTCCGCGGCCGGTGGCACACCCCTGGTGGTCGCGACGAGGGCCGGATCCGGCCCCGCCCGTGTCCTCGGCGTCATCCACCTCAAGGACGTCGTCAAGGACGGCATGCGGGAGCGATTCGACGAGCTGCGCCGGATGGGCATCAGGACGGTCATGATCACGGGTGACAACCCGCTGACCGCGAAGGCGATCGCGGAGGAGGCGGGCGTGGACGACTTCCTCGCCGAGGCCACCCCCGAGGACAAGATGGCCCTGATCAAGAAGGAGCAGGCCGGCGGCAAGCTGGTCGCGATGACCGGGGACGGCACCAACGACGCCCCCGCCCTCGCCCAGGCCGACGTCGGGGTCGCGATGAACACCGGCACCATGGCGGCCAAGGAGGCCGGCAACATGGTCGACCTGGACTCCAACCCGACCAAGCTGATCGAGATCGTGGAGATCGGCAAGCAGCTCCTGATCACCCGCGGCGCGCTGACCACCTTCTCCATCGCCAACGACGTCGCCAAGTACTTCGCGATCATCCCCGCCATGTTCGCGTCGGTGTACCCGGGCCTGGACAGGCTCAACATCATGGGCCTGCACAGCCCGCAGTCCGCGATCACCTCGGCGATCGTCTTCAACGCCCTGGTCATCGTCGGCCTGATCCCGCTCGCCCTGCGCGGCGTCACGTACCGCCCGTCCGACGCCAGTTCGCTGCTGCGCCGGAACATCGGGATCTACGGCCTGGGCGGCCTGGTCGTCCCGTTCATCGGCATCAAGCTGATCGACCTCGTCGTGCAGTTCGTCCCCGGCCTGAGCTGAGAGAGAGGAGAACCCAGATGTCCAAGCCCCTGCCCGCGACCGTGCGCACGCACCTCACCGCACTGCGGATGCTGCTGGTGATGACGGCGGTCCTCGGCCTCGCCTACCCGCTGCTGGTCACCGGCATCGCCCAGGCCGCCTTCCGGGAGAAGGCCAACGGCTCGATCGTGAAGACCGCCGACGGCAAGGAGGTCGGCTCCGGCCTGCTGGGCCAGCGCTTCGACCTGCCCCAGCAGAACCCCGACGACGAGAACGAGGAGGCGAAGCCGGACCCGACGTGGTTCCAGCCCCGCCCCTCGGCCAACGGCTACGACCCGAAGGTCTCCGGCGCCTCCAACCTCGGCCCGAACAGCGCGGACCTGGCCACGGCGACAGGCGAACGCCGAAAGGCCGTCGCCGCGTTCGACGGCGTCGACCCGGCGAGCGTCCCGGTGGACGCGGTCACCGCCTCCGGCTCCTCCCTCGACCCGCACATCTCGGTCGCCTACGCCCAGCAGCAGGTCCGGAGGGTCGCCGCGGCCCGCAACCTGCCGGCGGACACCGTCCGCGCGCTCGTCGACCGGTACACCGACGGCCGCGCCGCGGGCTTCCTGGGCGAACCGGGTGTCAACGTCGTCCTGTTGAACAAGGCACTGGCCGAACACGGCCGATGACCGTCCATCAGCCCGTGGCGTAGCCGAACCGGCCCGGGGGGGGGGGGGGGCGCCCCCCCCCCCCGGGGGGGGGGGTGTAAAAAAAAAACCGCCCCCAAGACCCCGGTGTTTGGGGGGTGGGGGGGGTGGTG
>NZ_JBSGXP010000187.1:0-15464 GCF_053610105.1 Kitasatospora sp. NPDC054939
CGGTGCCGTGCCGGCCGGGGTGTGCGGTGCCCGGTCGACCGCGGGAAGCGAGGGGGCCCGATGGGCCGCAGCAAGCACCGGGTCGCCGTGCTCGTCCTGGAGGGGGCCAAGCCGCTGGACGTCGGCATCCCCGCGCAGGTCTTCTCCAGCCGGCCGAGCATGCCGTACACGGTGCGGGTCTGCGGGGCCGCGCCCGGTCTGGTGGCCGGCGGCGACGGGCTCTCGTACCACGTCGCCGAGGGCCTCGACGCCCTCGCACACGCCGACACCGTCTTCGTCCCCGGCTACCGGGACCCGGCGACCACCGCCCCGCCGGCCGCCGTGGTCGCCGCGCTGGTGGCCGCCCACGAGCGGGGCGCCCGGCTGGCGGCCATCTCGACCGGGGCCTTCGCGCTGGCGGCGACCGGCCTGCTCGACGGCAGGAAGGCGACCACCCACTGGCACTACGCCAAGGCCCTCGCCGAGCGGCACCCGCGGATCCGGGTGGACGAGAACGTGCTGTTCGTGGACGAGGGCGACATGCTCACCTCGGCGGGCGCGGCCTCCGGCATCGACCTCTGCCTGCACCTGGTCCGCCGCGACCACGGGGTGGGGCTCTCCAACCATGTGGCCCGGCGCCTGGTGGCCGCCCCCTACCGCAGCGGCGGCCAGGCCCAGTACGTCCCGCGCAGCGTGCCGGAGCCGCTCGGCGACCTGTTCGCCGACACCCGCGAGTGGGCCCTGCAGCACCTCGCCGAGCCGCTGACCCTGGAGGTGCTGGCCCGCGAGGCGAAGGTCTCGGCGCGCACCTTCTCCCGGCGGTTCGTGGAGGACACCGGGTACACGCCCATGCAGTGGGTACTGCGGGCCCGGGTGGACCTGGCGCGGGAACTGCTCGAACGCACCGACCTGGGGGTCGAGCAGGTCGCCGACCGGGTCGGGCTCGGGACGGGCGCCAACCTGCGGCTGCACTTCCACCGCGTCCTCGGCACCTCGCCCACCGAGTACCGGCACACCTTCGCGGCCCGGCTGCCCTGAGCCCGTCCGGGCCGGGCGGCCACGCCGGGCGCCCGGACCGCCCCGACCTGCGGCGGAGCGTCCGCGGCGTGGCGAGATCCTTGCGGTCGATGGCGAGGTCTCTGGCGAGATCCTTGCGTACCGTGTCGATCCAGCCCCTGTCCGGACACTTCTGCGCTCCGGATCATGGATGGCGTAACGGGAACGACAGAGGGAGCCGCAATGACCCGCATCGCCATCAACGGTTTCGGCCGCATCGGCCGCAACAGCCTGCGCGCCCTGGTGGGCCGCGGCAGCGAGCTCGAGGTGGTGGCCGTCAACGACCTCACCGCCCCCGACGCGCTCGCCCACCTGCTGAAGTTCGACAGCGCGCTGGGCCGCTTCGACCGCACGGTCGAGGTCGACGGCGACGAGCTGGTGGTCGACGGCCGCCGCATCAAGGTGCTCGCCGAGCGCGACCCCGCCGCCCTGCCGTGGGCCGAGCTGGGCGTCGACATCGTGCTGGAGTCCACCGGCCGCTTCACCTCCGCCGGGGCCGCGCGCGCCCACCTCACCGCCGGTGCGAAGAAGGTCCTGGTCAGCGCCCCCTCCGACGGTGCCGACGTCACGCTCGCGTACGGCGTGAACACCGACACCTACGACCCGGCCGCGCACACGATCATCTCGAACGCGTCCTGCACCACCAACGCCCTGGCCCCGCTGGCCGCCGTCCTGGACGAGCTGGCCGGCATCGAGCACGGCTTCATGACCACCGTGCACGCCTACACCCAGGAGCAGAACCTCCAGGACGGCCCGCACCGCGACATGCGCCGCGCCCGCGCCGCCGGCGTCAACATCGTGCCGACCACCACCGGCGCCGCCAAGGCCATCGGCCAGGTCCTGCCGAACCTGGACGGCAAGCTCTCCGGCGACTCGATCCGGGTGCCCGTCCCGGTCGGCTCGATCGTCGAGCTGAACACCACCGTCGAGCGCGAGGTCACCCTCGACGAGGTGCTGGCCGCCTACCGCGCCGCCGCCGACGGCCCGCTCAAGGGCGTCCTCGACTACTCGGACGAGCCGCTGGTCTCCGGCGACATCACGGGCCAGCCCGCCTCGTCCATCTTCGACTCCGCCCTCACCCGCGTCGACGGCAAGCACGTCAAGGTCGTCGCCTGGTACGACAACGAGTGGGGCTTCTCCAACCGTGTCATCGACACCCTGGAGCTGCTCGGCCGCGGCTGAGCCGGCACCGGGCGGCCGGGACGACAGCCGACCGCCCGAAGCCACCGCCGAGGCGGCGGCCCGTCCCGGTTTCGAGGGTGACCGGTCGGGCTGCCGCCTCGGCGCCATGTCTGGGGGGCCGGGGACCGGGGGGGCCGGGGGGCCGGGGGACCGGGGGACCGGGGGGTCGGGGCTACCGGGGCGGGTCGGGAAGGGAAAGGCCCGGCCCGCCCCGATTCGGATACCCTCCGGGGACGCGTACGGCGTCGGGCGGGGGGATCTGATGGACGGTCGGGCGGACAGCGGGCGGCCGGGCGGGCGCCGCCCGCTGCGGGTGATGGCCGACTACGACTGCCACCCGCTCTGGTTCACCGCGCCGGACGAGGTCGGCGACGTGGCGCCGGACGACCCCGAACTCGGGCTGTCGGCCGAGCTGGCGCAGGCCCTGGACGCCTGGGCGGCGCGCTTCGACGCGCTCCTGGACCGCGACGACCCCGCGGCGAGCGACTTCGAGTCCCCCGCGGCCGAGCGGCGCTTCTACGCCGACGGCGAACAGCTGGCCCACCGGGTCGCCCGCGAACTCGGCCCCGCCTGGCAGGTCGGCTGGTTCGACGGCCGCCGCCACCGCGCGGTCCCGGACGCCCCCGCCTGACGGATCCGGGCGCGCCCCTGCGCCGGCCGCGCCTGCGCCCCGCGTGAGACCGTCCCCACCGTCCCCGACTGACCGCCCCCCGCTCAGCCCTGCTGCGCCGCGGTGTCCTCCCCCGCGCCGGCCTCGCGGTGGCGGCGGTAGTGGCGGGCCACCCGGGCGCGGTTGCCGCAGGACGGCTTGCAGAACTCCTGGCGCCCGTGGCCGCGGACGAAGTAGCGCACGCAGCGCGGCGCCGTGCAGGCGCGCAGCCGTGCGCGGTCCGGTCCGGCCAGGAACTCGACGGCGGCCGCGGCGAGCGCGGCGGTGACCCGGACGAGCGGATCGGCTTCCGGGGCGAGCCGGTGGGCGACCGGGGGTGCGCCCTCGGGCCAGTTGAGCTGCGGGGCGGCCGGGCGCCGGGCAGCCGCGGTGTTGACCCGTTCCAGCGCCTCGGCGAGCGGCAGCAGCCGGTGCGCGTCGGCGGGGCTGGGCGGCGCGGGGCTGACGGCGCGGGCGAACAGGGCGCGGACGGCCGCGCGCAGGGCGAGCACCTCGGCGAGCGCCGCCCCGTCGGCGGTGAAGCCCGCGGCGTCCAGTGCCTCGGCGCGCTCGCCGACCCAGGCGGTCAGTTCGGTGGGCGAGGCGAGGTCGTCGGCCACCCCGCCGTTGCCGTCGTGGCGGATGGTGCTCGCCAGTTCCAGGGCCAGGAAGCGGTCCACGTCCTCCTCCTCCGCATCTCCTCCCGCGCGGGTCGCGCGGGTCGTCGTGCTCGCGCACTTGATCATCCGATGCCTCGTACTCTACCGTCCTAATGCAAATAGCCGATGCAACCATTAGGACGGTTCTCCGTGGTACTGCTCGCCCAGATCAGCGACCTCCACCTGGACGGCTCCGAACGCGCCGCCGAACGCGCCGCGCGGGTCGTCGGCCACCTGCGCTCCCTGCCGACCCCGGTCGACGCCCTGCTGGTCACCGGTGACATCGCCGACCACGGGACCATCGAGGAGTACCGGCAGGCCGCCGCGCTGCTGGAGCTGCCCTTCCCGGTGCTGACCTGCCCCGGCAACCACGACGTGCGGTCCGCCTACCGCGCGGGCCTGCTCGGCGAGGCCCCGTCCGACGGGCCGGTCAACCGGCTGCACCGGGTCGGCCCGGTGGCCGTGCTGATGTGCGACTCGACGATCCCCGGCAGCGACGAGGGCCTGCTCGACACCGCGACCCTGGACTGGGTCGAGTCCTCGCTGACCGGGCTGGCCCCCGGGACCCGCGCACTGATCGCCTTCCACCAGCCCCCGGTCGTCCTGCACCACCCGCTCCCGGACGCCGGCCGGCTCCGCGAGCCCGAGCGGCTGGCCGCCCTGCTGGACCGCCACCCCGAGGTGGTCGCCGTCCTCACCGGCCACGCCCACACCGCCGCCGCCGCGCAGTTCGCCGGCCGCCCGCTGGTCGTCGGGCCCGCCACCACCTGGACGCTGCGGCTGCCCTGGGAGGGCGAGGCCGCCGCCGACCGGGACGCGCCGCCCGGGCTGGCCTACCACGTGGTCGACGGGGGCACGCTGGCCACGCACTTCCGCGTCGTCCCGTGACCGCCGCCCGGGTCGCGGCCTTCCTGCTCGCCGTCCTCCCGCTGATCGCCACCCCGGGCGCGAGCCTGGCGCTGCTGGTCCGCGAGGTCGCGGCCGGCGGCCGCAGCCGGGCCCTGCCCGTGGTCGGCGGCACCGTCAGCGGCCTGGCCGTGCACGCCGCCCTCGCCGCGGCGGGGCTGTCGGCGGTGGTGCTGCACTCCGCCCGGGCCTTCGCCGCGGTCCGGCTGGCGGGCGCCGCCTACCTGGTGGGCCTGGGCCTGTGGACCCTGTGGCGGAGCCGCTCCGCGCACCGGCCGGCCCGCCGCGCCGCGGGCCCGCGCGGGCGTTCGGCGTACGGGCAGGCGCTGCTCGGCAACGTGCTCAACCCCAAGGCCGCCTCGATCTTCCTCACGCTGCTGCCGCAGTTCGTCGACCCGGCCCGCCCGGTGCTCCCGCAGTTGCTGGTGCTGACCGCGGCCCACGCGCTGCTGCTCACCGCCTGGCTGGCCGGGTGGGCGCTGCTGCTCGCCGCGGCCGGCCGCACCCCGGGGAGCGCCCGGCTCCGGGCCCGGCTGGACCGCCTCGGCGGCGCCGTCCTGGTCGCGCTGGGCCTGCGGGCCGCGGTCGCCGGCTGCCGGCACGCGGCGGCGCCCGCACGCCGCTCGGCGCGGCCGGGCCGCATCCCGGCCGCGCCGACGGGTGGTGCCGTGTGCCGGTCAGGTGCCGAACACGCCGACCTCGTACAGCGAGTAGCCGTACCGGGTGCCGCGCTCGACGCCCTGGACGCGCAGGTAGCGGGCGGACACCGGGTCGAAGCGGGCGGTGTCCAGGCCGCCGTTGCCGCCGGTGGTGGTCCAGACGGTCCGCCAGGCGGCGCCGTCGGCGGACACCTCGATCCGGTAGCCCCGGGCGTACGCGGCCTCCCAGTCCAGGGTGACCCGGGAGACGGTGTGGGTGCCGCCGAGGTCCAGCCGCAGCCACTGGTCGTCGCTCCAGTCGCTGGCCCAGCGGGTGGAGCGGGAGCCGTCCACCGCCCGGTCGGCCCGGTAGCTGGTGAACAGGCCCCACTCCGCCGAACTCGCCGCGGCCGACGTCCCGGCGGCGCGGGCCAGGTCGGTGCCCGGGTCGTGCCGCTCGGTGGCCCGCCAGGTCGTGAGGTACGACTCGGCGCCGAGGAACAGGTCGTCGACCACGTCCTGCCCGCCGCTCAGCCGCATCTGCTCGATCCAGTCGGGCACCAGGCCGTGGTGCGCGAGGCCGTCCCGGTTGAGGTCCCAGGTGCGCTCGCCGGTGACCTGCCGGTCGATCACCGACTGCCCGTCGGCGCTGCGGAACGGGTAGCGGACGGCGTTGGGCGCGCCCTCGCCGACCGGGCCGGGCCAGCCGCCGACGCCGTTCATGTCGGTGCCGTACGCGTAGCCGGCGACGCCGTACTTGGCACGCAGGTCGGCGGTGCGCCGGGCCTCGCCGACGAAGCCCTCGGCGGAGTGCGCGTACTGCGCGGCGAACCCGCCGAGCCGGTAGAGCCGCTCGGTCCACTGGAGGTCCATCCAGCTGTGGCTGGAGATCACCCCCGGGTACTGCGCGGCCTCCAGGATGTCGAAGGCCCGCCCGGCGGCCTTCACGCTCATGTGGTCGATCTCCAGCATCATGTTGCGCTGCATCAGGCCGCGCAGCGCGTACTCCCCGAGCCGGGTCAGGCCGCGGGTGTTGCAGCGGGCCTCGGAGCCGTACGAGGGCGGTGCCACGCCGGCGGGCAGCAGGGAGGCCGCCTTTCCGGTGAGCAGGCCGATCGGGTTGTCGTGCTGCGGTCCGGTGCACGCCTCGGTGGTCCAGAAGGTGCCGGTGGAGAGGAACTGCCCGGCGTTGACGGCCGCGCCGATGGTGCCCTCGTCGAAGCGGACGCCGCACAGCGCGTTGTCGAACTTGTGGCAGAGGAACATGCTGCGCACGCCGAGCGCGTGCAGCTCGTCCAGGCCGCGGTCGATGGCGTCCTCGTCGCACTGCGCGAAGTCCAGGATCTGCTTGCAGCCGAACGGCTCGGAGGTCTCCACCCCGAGGACGACGGCCAGCTTGCCCTGGGCGACCACGGTGCGGGCCTGATTCGCGTCGGTGACGATCCGGAACCAGCCCTTGCCGGCGCCGCCGTACATCGCGTCGACGTAGGACTGGAGTTCGTAGGTCTTCTGGGCCTCCAGGCGGATCGCGGCCATCTCGTCGCAGCTGCGGTCCTTGTACGGGTAGACGGAGCAGAGCAGTCCGTTGGTCACCAGGTCGTTGACCAGGATCCGCTGGCCGCCGCGCCAGGCGCGCTCCACCCAGGCGTAGTAGTTCTGCTGGTGGCTCAGCGAGTTGTGGGCCGGCCAGTCGGCGAAGGTCGGCCAGCCGGCCGGGTCGTGGTGGCCGTCGGCGCCGCCGGTGACGTTCTCGAACAGCGCGAGCGCGCCGTCCGGGTAGTGCTCGGGGCAGTCCTTGAGGGCGTCGGCGGCACCCTTCGGCGAGAACGTGGCGCCGCAGATGAGCCGGCCGCCGAAGCCCTCGTTGGACATCAGGTGGTTGTGCGCGTCGACGGTGCCGCGGACCCGGCCCGCGGCATCGGTGCCCGACAGCGGCGGGCCGGTGACGTTGATCTGCGAGTCGGGGGCGGGCCTGGCGGTGGGGTTCCACCAGCCGTCGGCCGCCCGTGCGCTGGGGCCCGGTACCGCTCCGGCCAGGGTGGCGGCGAGGAGCAGCAGCAGTGCGAAGAAGGAGGTGAGGACGCGTCGGCCCGTGAGTTGCCCGGTCATGGGCGCACCTTTCGGCTCGTGGGGGCGAGGAAAGGGGGTGCAGGGGTGCGGGCGTGCAGGAGTGCGGGATGGGAGCGGGGGCAGCGGCGGGTGGGGCGCGCGGGAGCCGGGGGTGCGCCGTCCGTCGGTGCCGGTGCACCTGAGAATCCCGAGTGGCGCTGGGCACGTCAAGCTCTCGGACGGAACAACTTACCGAGCGGTCGCTTTGCGGGCGGAGCGGAGGCCGTGGCCCGACGGTCGGTCAGTCGGCCAGGCCCAGCGGGTCGTCGACCCGGTCGAGCAGCGCCGGACCGTCCGAGCGGACGCTGTTCACCGCGGTCGAGACGGCCCGCACCGCGAGCTCGCCGTCGGCCGGGGTGCGCAGCAGCCGGTGCAGGTCGGCGGGGTCGGAGACGTCCGGGTCCAGCCAGGTGGCGAGGTCGTCCGCGGCGAGGGTGAGCGGCATCCGGTCGTGGATCCGGCCGGCGGCGTCCGTGGCGTCCGTCGTGATGATCGTCGTACTGGCGATCCAGGCCAGCGGGTCGTCGTCCGGGCGAGAGCGGTCGCGCCAGAACTCGTACAGCCCGGCCATCAGCATCACCGAGCCGGTGCTCAGGAAGTACGGCTGCTTGAACGCCTTGCGGCCCGCGTCGGCCGGCACCGGGCGCCACTCGAAGTACCCGTCCGCCGGGATCACACAGCGCCGCGCGGCGAAGGCCTTGCGGAAGGCCGGCTTCTCGTGGACGGTCTCCGAGCGGGCGTTGATCATGCGGGCGCCGCCGGACGGGTCCTTGGACCAGGACGGCACCAGGCCCCACCGCAGCGGGCGCAGCCGGCGCACCAGCTCACCGGTCTCGCGGTCCAGGCGCTCCAGCACGGCCGGCACCGGGTCGGTGGGCGCCACGTTCCAGCTCGGCGCCAGGGTCTCGGCGGGATCCCAGGCCAGCTCGCCCAGCAGGCCGACGAGGTCCAGGGGCGTCGTGGTGGAGACGAAGCGACCGCACATGCGCCCACCCTGCCACGTCCGCCGGGCCGGATGCGACCCGCCTCTCCCGGGGTGTGTCGGAGGCGCACCGTAGCCTGGGCGCATGGGAGAGATCGATGGGGTGGAGATCATCGCCTTCCCGGACGCCGAGGCGTTCGAGGAGTGGCTGGCCGGCAACCACGCGCGCCGGGAGGGTGTGTGGGTGAAGGTCGCGAAGAAGAAGTCCGGCATCCCCACCGTCACCGACGACGAGCTGGTCGACATCGGGCTCTGCTGGGGCTGGATCTCGGGGCAGCGCCGCTCTCTCGACGAGCAGTACTACCTGCAGAAGTACGTCCCCCGCCGGCCCCGGAGCCTCTGGTCGCAGGTCAACGTGGACAAGGTGGCGGCCCTGACCGGGGCCGGGCGGATGCGCGAGCCCGGGCTCGCCGAAGTGCGCCGGGCACAGGAGGACGGCCGCTGGGCGGCCGCCTACGAGTCGCAGAAGAACGCGGCCGTCCCGCCCGACCTCGCGGCCGAACTCGCCCGCCGGCCCGGCGCCGCACAAGCCTTCGAGGCCCTCGACCGGACGGGCCGCTACCAGCTGATCCTGCCCCTGCTGCAGGCCCTCACCCCCGAGGCGCGGCAGTCCCGCCTGGCCCGCGCGCTGCGCACCCTCACCGGCGGGCAGGCCGCCGACGGCACGGAGGCCGACCCGGCGTAGCGGGCCCGTCCCGCAGCACCATGACGCCCGGTCAAGGACTCTCGGGCCGCGCGTCAGGGGGCCGGGGGCCGGTCCCGCAGGGCGTCGAGGACGCCGGCCGGCGTCCAGTGGCCGTCCGCCCCCGGGCGGGAGGCCAGGTAGCGGGCGGCGTGCCGGCGGCTCCAGCCGTGCGCCTGGCCCAACCCGGAGGCGAGACTGCGCAGGTAGCGGGCGGACGGCGGGCTCAGCGCGGCCCCGGCCAGCCCCCACGGCGCGGTGACGGTCAGCACCGGGGTGCCGTCGATCGCCCCGGGGCACACCAGCGTCTCGTACCGCCCGGGCCCCAGCCGGTCGCGCCCCCGCGCCACGGCCGCCGCCAGGTCGAGGTCCGTCCCCGGCGGCCGGTACATCTCCTGGGCCGCGATGTCACTGAACTGCTCCGCCGTCACCAGGTAGGCGCGGGCGGGCATCCGGCCGGGCCGGTCCGGGTCGTAGAAGCCCATGCCCCCGGTCCAGGCCACCGACTCCAGCGCGAAGTACAGCACCCCCGGCAGCAGCACCGGCACCGCCCGCCCGGGCGGCCGGCCGTCCCGGCAGCCCGGGTAGGTCAGCACCCCGCCCCGGGGCCGCCCGCCTCCCAGGTAGCAGGCCAGTCGTTCGGCGTGCATGTTCGACCCGTACGCCGCGTACCAGACCAGCCCCGCACCGCCGACCGCTCCCGGCCGGGCCGGCACCGGGCGCACCGGCCCGCCCGCCGCACCTTCCACCTGCTCCACGCCGGCCGACGCTACCCGCCGCCGACCGCCGCGAACGCCGCAACCGCCGCGACCGGCAGGGCAGGCCGGGCGCGCGGGGCCGTTCGGGTGGCCGACGCCCCCTCACGGGCCGACCCCGGTGGCGGGTCGCGGGTCGCGGTCCGGCCTCCCCGGCCGCCGGACCTGACCGCCCTGACCGGCCGGTAGGGTGGGCCGGATGACGACCTTCGGCGACGAACTCACCGCGCGGCTGCGGGCGCTGGACGCCCGCGTACCGTTCGACCTGCGGATCCTGCCCGGCGCGGCCGCCGCCGACCTCGACCGGTGGCCGCTGCCCCCGGACGCCCGGGCGCTGCTCGCGCGCCTCGGCGGATTCGCCGTGCCGCCCGTGGAGTTCGTGCTCACCGGCCACCCCCGCCAGGAGTCCGGCCACGGCCTGCCCGAGCGGCGCTGGGTGGTCTCCGACGACGGCGGCGGCGGCCTCACCTGGGTGGACGTCGACGCCGACGGCGCCTGGGGACAGGTGCTGATGCAGTACCGCGAGGGCGGGCTGTTCGTGCAGGCGGCCTCGGTCGAGGCGTGGCTGCTGCGCCTGGTCGCCACCGCCGAGGAACTGGTCGAGGAGACCGGCTTCGAGGACGGCGTCCAGCCGTACGCCGACGAGTTCTGGGACGCCCTCCACCCGACCGGCCCCGACCTGCCGCTGCACCCGGCCGCCGACCTCGCGGGGCAGGGCACCGCCGCCGACCCGGTGCTCGCCGGCCTCGCCGCCCGGGTGCCCGCCGACGCCCTGCTGGCCGACCTGCGCGGCGCCGCCCCCGGCGCCCGGGCCCGCTTCGACCGGCACCACACCTCCTACCGCCTCGAACGCGCCGCCGCGGCCCCGGTCTTCGCCGCCGTCCCGCTCCACCGGGGGTAGCGGGCCGTCTACCGCCCGCAGCGGCCCGCCTCGGCATGGTCCACCCCCGCCCGGAACGGGTACACGAAGGGCGAGGGCGCCGACGCACCCGGGGGTGCCGGCGTCCCGCCGAAACCCGACCGAGGGCGGACACCGAGCGTGCGGTACGACGACTGGTTCCTGGCGAGCGGCCAACGGGGCAACCCGGCCGCCCGCCTCGACCGCCGCCACCCCGACGGCGCCGCCTGGTCCACCGGCAACCTGGCCCGCCCGCTGGTGCACGGCTCGGTCTACTTCGCCGAACTCCTCGCCGCCGTCCGCCGCCAGCGGGCGGGCGACCTCCTGCTGTTCACCGACTGGCGCGGCGACCCCGACGAACGACTGGCCGGCCCCGGCACCGGGATCGGCCGGGTGCTGGGCGAGGCGGCCGGGCGCGGCGTCCTCGTCAAGGGCCTGCTCTGGCGCTCCCACCTCGACGCTCTGCAGTTCAGCGAGCGCGAGAACCGCCACCTCGGCGAGGAGATCGAGCAGGCCGGCGGCGAGTGCCTGCTCGACATGCGGGTGCGGCCCGGCGGCTCGCACCACCAGAAGTGCGTGGTCCTGCGCCACCCCGGCCGCCCCGCCCTCGACACCGCCTACATCGGCGGCATCGACCTCTGCCACAGCCGCAACGACGGGCCCGGGCACCACGGCGACCCGCAGGGCCGGCCGATCGCCGGCGCCTACGGCCCCCGCCCGCCCTGGCACGACGTCCAGCTCGCACTGAACGGCCCGGTGGTCGGCGACATCGAAGCCTGCTTCCGCGAGCGCTGGGAGGACCCGGCACCGCTCAGTCGCAGCCCGCTGCTGCGGCTGCGCAGCCTCGTCCACGGCGACGACACCCGGCCCGGCACCCTGCCGCCCCAGCTGCCCGACCCGCCGCCCTGCGGCCCGCACACCGTCCAGGTGCTGCGCACCTACCCCAACCGCCTGCTGAGCGGCTACGACTTCGCCCCGGACGGCGAGCGCAGCATCGCGCGCAGCTACCTCAAGGCCCTGCGCCGGGCCCGCACCCTGATCCACCTGGAGGACCAGTACCTCTGGTCGCCGCAGGTCGTCGGCAGCTTCGCCGCGGCCCTGGCCGCGCACCCGGAGCTGCGGCTCGTCGCGGTGGTGCCGTCGGTGCCGGAACAGGACGGGCGGCTGACGCTGCCGATGAACCTGGTCGGCCGGATCGACGCGCTGGAGGTGCTGCGCCGCGCGGGCGGCGACCGGGTGGCGGTCTACGGGCTGGAGAACCACGCGGGCACGCCGGTGTACGTGCACGCCAAGGTCTGTGTCATCGACGACGTCTGGGCCTCGGTCGGCTCGGACAACATCAACCTGCGCTCCTGGACGCACGATTCGGAGCTGAACTGCGCGGTGCTGGACGAGTCCGCGGACGGGCGGGCGCCGGTCGACCCGGGCGGACTCGGCGACGGGGCCCGGGGGTTCGCCCGGGAGCTGCGGCTGGAACTCGCCCGGGAGCACCTGGACGCCGGCGACGGCGGTGCGGCGGCCCGGGAGCTGTGCGACCCGGTGCGGGCCTTCGAGGCGTTCGCGGCCTCGGCGGCGGCGCTCGACGCCTGGCACGAGGGCGGCCGGGCGGGCCCCCGGCCGCCGGGCCGGCTGCGCCGCTACCGCCCGCCGGAGCTCTCGGGCCCGCGCCGGGCCCTCGCGCTCCCGCTCTACCGGGTCCTGGTGGACCCCGACGGGCGGCCCTGGGGGCTGCGCCGGCGCGGCGCGTTCTGAGCCGTCCCCCGCCCGGTGGGGGTGTGCGGTCGGCGGCGTCCCGAGGCGGGTCGGCGGGGTCAGGTGGGTCGGCGGCGCCCGGAGGCGGCGGGGTCAGGCCCGCGGGCGGCGGCGGCTGAGGAAGAAGCCGATGACCACGCCGACCGCGACGGTGACGGTCAGGACGACCCACAGCGGCATGGTGACGTCGGCGACCCACAGGGTGATGGAGACCGAATCGGTGTTCGCCGCGATGAACCAGGCGGCGAGGGCCGCGAGGACGGCGATCCCGATCGTCCGCAGGCGCATGTCGCGGCCCTTGACCGTGATCCTCGACGGGCCGGGGGGAGGCGCAGTGTTCTTCTTCGCCATGCCCCCAGTATCGCGCTCCGCAGCCCGCCCCACCCGTCGAGCGGGCGCCGGCGCCGGGGTCAGGCGGACTCGTGCCGGGCGTGCGCCGCGGCCTTGCCCAGCGTGCGCAGGGCGATCAGCAACAGGCCGACGTCGTCGAGCAGGACGGGGTCGGGAAGCAGGTCCACGGGGCTGACCAGGTAGACGAGGGAGGCCCAGAACAGGACCTTGCCCGACATGGGCACACCGGACGACCCCAGCATCCTGCGGACCTTGACCAGCTTGACCGCCAGGACGACGGCGGCCACCAGGGCGGCGAGGAGCACCGCGCCGGCGAGCCACCAGAACACGCCGCTGCCGTCCATCCGTCACCTCCGACCGAACCGGCCGCGTCCGGCACCCCAGAGGTCCTGGCCCTCCCGGGCGGACCGACGGGTCGCCGGGCCGGGGAACGGACGCGGTTCCCCCCAGGGTACGGGAGGCCGCGGCGGCGGCGCGGAGGGAGGCGTCAGGGCCCTGCCGGTCCCGGCCCCAGCAGTCGGCCGAGGTAGGAGCGGTAGAGGGCGCGGAGGTCGACGGTCTCCGGATCGAGGAGCCAGAGGGTGAGGGCGCCCTCCAGGAAGGCCAGCAGTTCGGTGGCGGCGGCCCCGGGGTCGAGGCCGGGCGGGAGGTCGTCGGCGGCCTGGGCCAGGGTCGCGGTGATGTGCCGGCGCAGCAGGCGGGCGCGTTCCCGGAAGCGGGTGTTGACCGCGGAGTCGGTGGCGAGGTGCTCGGCCTGCAGCACGGTGTGCAGGGTGGCGAGTCCGGCGTGCCGGGTCATGTGCTCGGCGTCGGAGTGCAGGGCGGCGACCAGTCCGGGGAGCCCGCCGCCGACGTACTCGGAGAGCCGGGCGGCGGCCCGGGCGTCGTACTCGTCGAGGACGGCCTGCAGCAGCAGGTCCTTGCTGCCGAAGTGGTGGATCACGGCGGAGGGGCTGACGCCGACCCGGGTGGCGATGGCGGCCACTCCGGTGCCCCGATAGCCGTGCTGACCGAACAGCTCGATGGCGGCGTCGACGATACGGGCCCGCCGCTCGACGCCGCGCTGTTGCACCTGTCCCTTGATCCCAGCGATGCGGCCACCCTACCGGGGCGGAAACCGGGGTGCGGAACCGGGTTCGCCGCCATTATGCTGAACGACCATGCAGGAAAATGTGAACGGGCCCGCGCCCGAGCTGACCGTGTCCGCCGCGCTGTCGATCGCCGCCCCGCCCGCCCGGGTGTGGGAGATCCTCACCGCCTTCGACCGCTACCCCGCATGGCACCCGTCGCTGGAGGTCCTCGACGGCGCCGCCGAACCCGGCTCGCCGATCCGGATGCGGATCGCCGCCGGCACGCCCGCCGAACGCAGCGCCGAAGGGGTCGTGGTCGAGGCCGCCGCCCCCGCGGTGCTCACCTGGGAGGGCGGCATCCCCGACCAGCTCTGGGGCCGCCACCGCTTCGAGCTGACCCCGGAGGGCGCGGGCACCCGCCTGGACAACAGCGAGGTCTTCAGCGGCGCGCTCGCCGAAGCCGTCCTCGCCCGGAGCCGCGCCCTGCTGGAGGCCGAGTTCGCCGCCGGCAACGAGGCCCTCAGGGCCTTCGCCGAGCGGACGGCGGAGGGCGCGGGGGAGCACTGACACCGCCGGGCCGGGGCCGCCGCCGAGGCGCTGGGTGCTGCCTGACGCCGCCCCGGCCCCCGGCGGCGCGGCCCCCGGGGTGGCGGCCGAAACGCTACCGGGGGCCGACCGAAAGGTCCGGCTCGTGCGGTCGGCGGGGGTTGTCCCGGTCCGTCCCGGCGCGGTGGGATTCCGGTGGTGACCCGTGGACCTCCGGCCGCACTGCCGTCGAGGTCCCGTTCACCCGGTGGCCGGTGCGGTCGCGGCGGCCCACTCCCCGGGGCGTCCGCGCACCGCCCGGCCACCGTCGGACCCGATGTCGACGGAACGGGAGTGCACGAGCGTGGGAAGTGACAGTAGGACCGGTCCGAGCAGAGCCGCCGGCGGCCCGGGGGCCCGACCCGGCCGCCCGGCCCTGCGGTCGGTGCCGTCACTCGCGTCGGCTCCGCTGCTGCGCCTGGTGCCGGCCCAGCGGAGCGCCCCGGAACGGGCCGACGGTGCCGGGCGCGTCGACCCCGGGCAGCCGGACTACTGCGGGCAACCCGCCGACCCCGGCCGACCCGCCGACCCCGGCCGACCTGTCGACCCCGGCCGCGAGCCGGGCCTCCGGCCGGGCACGGACGTCCACTGGTGCGCCGCCCGGCCCGCCTCGCCGGCCGGGATCCGCGCGCGGCGGACGGCGGCGGCGCTGGGCGTCGGGCTGGTGCTGGGGGAGGCCGATCCGGGTTCCGCCCGGGTCCGGGAGACGGTGGAGCGGTACGGGGTGACCGTGCTGGAGGCCGCCCCGGCGGTGCTCCGGGAGTTCGTCGAGCGGGAGCTCGCCGACGCACCGGCCGAGCGGTCCGGCGGCCTCCCGGCGCCGGCCACCCTGCGGGCGCTGGTGCCCCTCACCGGGCCGGACGCGGCGGACCGGTGGGCCTGGTACCGCGAGGCGCCGTCGGAGCCGTGGGTGCTGCGCCAGTACCCGGCACCGCGCTGAGTCCGCGTCGGGCCGCCGCGCACCAGGCCCGCCGACCGAGAGCTTTGGCCCGGAGCACCGAAAGACCGGCCTTCGGGGCCCGGCCGACGGGCCATGATCGAACCGTGCCACCGTCCGTCGCGCCCGCCGGGACGGCAACGGGGCGCCCGCACCACGGACGAGTCCAGAGGGAGAATGTGTTGAGCAACGAGAGCCTGGCCAACCTGCTCAAGGAGGAGCGGCGTTTCGCTCCGCCGGCGGAGCTCGCCGCAGCCGCCAACGTCACCGCGGC
>NZ_JBSGXP010000188.1:0-14752 GCF_053610105.1 Kitasatospora sp. NPDC054939
CGCCGCCCCCTGGTTGTGGTGGCGGGGGGGACTCTATTCCCGGGGTGGGCCCCATCCGCGGGCGCTGCGGCCGTGGGTTGCGCCCGGCAGGTCAGACGGATGCGGCCGGCAGGTCAGCTGTCGAAGCCCAGCCCCAGCCGGTCGAGGGTCCGCAGCCAGAGGTTGCGGTGGCCGAGGCGGCGGTCGGAGCGGTCCAGGGACCACTGGGTGAGCCCGATGCCGGCCCAGCGCACGGGTTCGGGCGGGAACGGCAGGGGCTTGCGGCGGACCATCTCCAGGTCGGTGCGCTCGGTGCGGGCCCCGGCGAGCAGGTCGAGCATGACCTCGGCGCCGAAGCGGGTGGCGCCGACGCCGAGGCCGGTGAACCCGACGGCGTAGGCGACCCGGCCGCGGTGGGCGGTGTCGAAGAAGGCGGAGAACCGGCTGCAGGTGTCGATGGCGCCGCCCCAGGCGTGGGTGAAGCGCAGCCCCTCCAGCTGGGGGAAGCAGCGGAAGAAGTTGCCGGCGAGCTTCCCGAACGTCTCCGGCCGCTGGTCGTACTCGCCGCGGACGTGGCCGCCGTAGTGGTAGACGGCGTCGTAGCCGCCCCAGAGGATGCGGTTGTCGGCGGTGAGCCGGAAGTAGTGGAACTTGTTGGCGGTGTCGCTGAGTCCCTGGCGGCCGCGCCAGCCGATGGCGTCGAGCTGCTCGGGGCCGAGCGGTTCGCTGGTCAGCGCGTAGTCGTAGACCGGGACGATGTACGGGCGGACGCGCTTGACCAGGGAGGGGAAGACGTTGGTGCCGAGGGCGACGCGGCGGGCGAAGACCCGGCCGTAGGGGGTGCGGACGGCCATGCCGCTGCCGTACTCGCGCAGGTCGAGGGCGCGGGTGCGTTCGAAGATCCGCACGCCCCGGGCGAGGCAGGCGGCCTTGAGGCCCCAGGCGAGCTTGGCGGGGTGGAGCATGGCCACGCCGCGCTTGTCCCAGACGCCGCCGAGGAAGGTGGGCGAGTCGACCTGGGCGCGCAGCGCGTCGGCGTCGAGGACGGTGAGTTCGGTGCCGTACGGGGAGACGGCCCGGGCGATCTCGCGGAGTTCGGCGAGCTGGTGGGGCTGGGTGGCGATGTCGATCCCGCCGGTGCGCTCCCATTCGGCGTCGATGCCGTAGCGCTGGAGGGAGGCCTCGATGCCGTCGAGGTTGACGGCACCGAGGCGTTCCAGCTGGGCGAGTTCGGCGGGCCAGCGCTGCAGGCCGTTGCCGAATCCGTGGGTGAGGCTGGCGGCGCAGAACCCGCCGTTGCGCCCGGAGGCCGCCCACCCCACTTCGTGGCCCTCGACCAGGACGACGTCGGTCGAGGGGTCGCGCTCCTTGGCGAGGAGCGCGGTCCAGAGGCCGGAGTAGCCGCCGCCGACGACCAGCAGGTCGCAGCGGGCCTCTCCGACGAGGGCGGGTTCGGCCTGCGGCCGGCCCGGGTCCTCCAGCCAGAAGGGGGTGGGACTGGCGTCACTGAGCGCGCGGGCGGAGTCCATGCATTATCAGCCACTTTCTGCACATAGGCGATGACGTGGTGGTGCGTCAGGCGGCGGGCTTGCGGCGGTTGCCGAGCCACTGCCCGGCCACGGTCAGCGCGACGGCGGCGATGAACATCGCGGTGCCGATGACGTTCACCTGGACCGGGATGCCGCGCTGCGAGGCGCCCCAGACGAACATCGGGAAGGTCACGGCCGGTCCCGAGTTGAACTGGGTGATGATGAAGTCGTCGAAGGAGAGCGCGAAGCTGAGCAGCGCGCCTGCGGCGATGCCGGGGGCGGCGATGGGCAGGGTGATGCGCAGGAAGGTCTGCGCGGGGGTCGCGTAGAGGTCCTGGGCGGCCTGTTCGAGCCGGGGGTCCATGCTCATCACGCGGGCCTTGACGGCGGTCACCACGAAGCTCAGGCAGAACATGACGTGGGCGATGAGGATCGTGGTGTAGCCGAAGGGGATCCGCATGTTGAGGAAGAGCGTGCCGAGCGAGGCGGCCATGACCACCTCGGGCATGGCCATCGGCAGGAAGATCATCGCGCTGACGGCGCCCCGGCCGCGGAAGCGGTAGCGGGCCAGCGCGAAGGCGACCATGGTGCCGAGCACGGTGGCGCCGATCGTGGCGGCGAAGGCGATCTGCAGGCTGAGCGACAGCGACTGGCACATGTCGGCGACGCCGCAGGGGTCGGTCCAGGCGTCGGTGGAGAACTCGTTCCACTCGTAGTTGAACTTGCCGACCGGCTTGTTGAAGGAGAAGGCGAGCACCACCAGGTTGGGCAGGACCAGGTAGGCGAGGGCCAGCAGGCCGGCCAGGACCACCAGGTGGGCGCGGATCCACTTGATCACTCGGGACATCAGACCAGTTCCTCCGTCCCGGCCTTGCGCATGTAGACCGTCACCATGCCCAGGATCAGGGCCATCAGGATGAAGCTCAGCGCGGCGGCCGTCGGGTAGTCGAGCACGTTCAGGAACTGCTTCTGGATGGCGTTGCCGACCATCTGCTCGCTCGGGGAGCCCAGCAGCTGGGCGTTGATGTAGTCGCCGGAGGCCGGGATGAAGGTGAGCAGCGTGCCCGCGACCACGCCGGGCAGCGAGATCGGGAAGGTCACCTTGCGGAAGGTGGTGAACGGGCGGGCGTAGAGGTCGCCGGCGGCCTCGTGCAGGCGGGGGTCGATCCGTTCCAGCGAGGTGTAGAGCGGCAGGATCATGAACGGCAGGAAGTTGTACGTGAGGCCGCAGATGACCGCGAGCGGGGTGGCGAGCACCCGGTCGCCGGAGGTCAGGTCGAGGGCGCTGGTGATGTCGAGGACGTGCAGCGCATTGAGGGCGCCGACGACCGGTCCGCCGTCGGAGAGGATGGTCTTCCAGGCGAGGGTGCGGATCAGGAAGCTGGTGAAGAACGGCGCGATCACCAGGATGAGGATGACGTTGCGCCAGCGCTTGCTCGCCTTGAAAGCGATGGTGTACGCGAGCGGGTAGCCGATGGCCAGGCAGAGCACGGTGGCGGTGCCGGCGTAGAGGAACGAGCGCAGGAAGTTCGGCCAGTAGTCGACCAGGGCGTCCCAGTAGGTGGCGACGTGCCAGGTGACCCGGAAGCCCTCCTCCAGCGAGCCGGTCTGCAGCGAGGTGGAGGCCTGGTAGACCATCGGCACGGCGAAGAAGACCAGCAGCCAGGCGATGCCGGGCAGCAGCAGCCAGTACGGGGTGAGCCGGCGCCTCGGCCTCCGTTCGGGCAGGGGTATCACCTCGGGCGGCGCGGCGGGGGTGGTGGTGGTCATGCCGCGTCCTCCCCGGTGCCGGCGTCGATGGCCTGGGTGGCGTCGAGGGCGAAGGAGTGGGCGGGGTTCCAGTGCAGGACGACGGGGGCGCCGGGGACGATCCGGGCGTCGCGCTCCATGTTCTGCTCGAAGACCGTGACCTCCTGGCCGGCGTCGGTGCGCACCACGTACTGGGTGGAGACGCCGATGAAGCTGGAGTCGAGGACGGTGCCGGTGAGCCGGTTGCGGCCCTCCGCGGCCTCGGCGGTGCCGTGCTCGATGGTGATCTTCTCGGGGCGCACGCCGAGGTGGACCTTGGTGGCGTCGGTGGCGCAGCGGGCCCGGGGGACGGCGAGGCGGACGCCGCCGACGGTGAGCAGCAGGTCGTCGCCGTCGCGGCCGGTGACCTCGGCGGGCAGCAGGTTGGACTGGCCGAGGAAGTTGGCCACGAAGGTGGTGGCGGGGTTCTCGTAGAGGTCGGCGGGGGCGCCGAGCTGTTCGACCCGGCCGCCGTTCATCACCGCGATGGTGTCGGCCATGGTCATGGCCTCCTCCTGGTCGTGGGTGACGTGGACGAAGGTGATGCCGACCTCGGTCTGGATGCGCTTGAGCTCCAGCTGCATCTGGCGGCGCAGCTTGAGGTCGAGGGCGCCGAGGGGTTCGTCGAGGAGGAGGACCTGGGGGTGGTTGATGAGGGCGCGGGCGACGGCGACGCGCTGCTGCTGGCCGCCGGAGAGCTGGTGGGGCTTGCGGCGGGCGTAGGGGCCGAGTTCGACGAGGTCGAGCATGTCGTCGACCTGCTTCTTGACGTCCTTGCGGCCGCGGCGGCGCAGGCCGAAGGCGACGTTCTCGAAGATGTCGAGGTGGGGGAAGAGCGCGTAGCTCTGGAAGACGGTGTTCACCGGCCGCTTGTACGGGGGGAGGGCGGTGACGTCCTGGTCGCCGATGACGACGGTGCCGGTGGTGGGCTCCTCCAGTCCGGCGATCATGCGCAGGGTGGTGGTCTTGCCGCAGCCGGAGGCGCCGAGGAGGGCGAAGAAGGAGCCCTGGGGGACGGTCAGGTCGAGCGGGTGCACGGCGGTGAAGGAGCCGTAGGTCTTGCCGATGCCGGTGAGGCGGACGTCGCCGCCGGTGGCCGCGGGGTGCTGCTGGTCTGTCATGGGGTTCTTCCTGGTCTCTGCCGTCGGGTCGGGGCGCGCGGGGTCAGGCGCCGATGAGCTTGGAGAACTTCTCCTCGAAGTCGCTCTCCTCGCTCTCGGTGAGGCTGCGGAACACGTGCGCCTTGGCGGCCATCTCGGGGCTGGGGACGACCAGGGGGTTCTCGGCGGTCTCGGGGTCGAGCGCGGCGAGTTCCTCCTTCATGCCGGTGACGGCGGAGACGAAGCCGATGCCGGCGGTGAGCTGCGCGGCGATCTTCGGCTGGTAGTAGAAGTCGATGAGCTTCTCGGCGTTGGCCTTGTGCTGGGCCTTGGCCGGGATCAGCAGCACGTCGGAGGAGGAGACGTAGCCCTTCTCGGGGATGACGAACTCGATGTCGGGGTTGTCGGCCTTGAGCTGGATGAGGTCGCCGCCCCAGGCGACGCAGGCGGCGATGTCGCCGGAGGAGAGCTCCTGGCCGTAGTCGTTGCCGGTGAAGCGGCGGATCTGCTTGCTGTCGACGCCCTTCTGGAGCCGGGCGATGGCCGCGTTGAAGTCGTCGGCGGTGAACTTGGCCGGGCTCTTGCCCATGTCGAGCAGGGTGATGCCGACGGTGTCGCGCATCTCGGAGAGGAAGGTGACGCGGCCCTTGAGGTCGGGGTCGTCGAGCAGCTGGGAGACGCTGGTGACCTCCTTGCCCTTGGTGGCCTTGCGGTTGTAGGCGATGACGACCTGGATGCCGGACCAGGGGTAGGTGTAGAGGCGGCCCGGGTCCCAGTCGGGGGCGCGGAAGCGGGAGTCGATGGTGGTGATGGCGGTGGTGACGTTCTCCGGGTTGAGCTTCTGGGCCCAGCCGAGGCGGATCAGCCGGGCGGCCATCCAGTCGGTCAGGACCATCAGGTCGCGGCCGGTGTCCTGGCCGGCGGCGAGCTGCGGCTTGACCTTGCCGAAGAACTCGACGTTGTCGTTGACGTCCTCGGTGTACTTGACCTTGATGCCGGTTTCGGCGGTGAAGGCCTCCAGGGTGGGGTGCTTCTCCTGGTCGTTCTCGTCGGTGTCGACGTAGAGCGGCCAGTTGGAGAAGTTGACCACCTTCTCGGTCTCGGAGAGGTCCTTGGCGGCGTTCGCGGTGGAGTCGGCCGAGCCGGTGCTCCGGGCCGGCGGGATCCCGCAGGCGGCGAGGGAGCCGGCGCCCGCGGCGAGGCCGGCCGCCCGCAGCACGGTGCGCCGGGAGAGCGCGGCCCGGCCGCTGGTCAGGCTGCGTTCCCAGGCTCTGCGGACTGGTTCCGGCAGACCGTCGGTGATCTCGTTGAACGCCATGGGCAGGAGCCTCCTGGGGCGGGGTCGGGCAGGGGCGCCGGGGGTGTGCGCCCCTGACGGGGTCATCTGTCGCCGAACACGGTGCGGTGCCAGTCCTTGCGCGCCACCGCGGTGGTGTCGAACATGACGTGCTTGACCTGCGTGTATTCGTCGAGCGAGTACTGTGACATGTCTTTGCCGTAGCCGGAGGCCTTGCTGCCGCCGTGGGGCATCTCGCTGATGATCGGGATGTGGTCGTTGACCCAGACGCAGCCCGCCGCGAGTTCCCGGGTGGCGCGCAGCGAGCGGTGCACGCCGGTGGTCCAGGCGGAGGCGGCGAGGCCGTAGGGGGTGTCGTTGGCGAGCCGCAGCCCCTCCTCGTCGCTGTCGAAGGGCAGGACGACGAGGACGGGTCCGAAGATCTCGCCCTGGACGACCTCGCTGTGCTGCGGGGCGTCGGTGACGAGGGTCGGCAGGTAGTAGGCGCCGCGGGTGAGGTCGGTGCCGTCGTGGCCCTGGTGGCCGGGGGCGCCGCCGGTGACGACGGTGGCGTAGCCGCGGGCGCGCTCGACGAAGCCGGCCACCCGGTCGCGGTGGGCGTACGAGACGAGCGGGCCGAGGTCGGTGCGGGGGTCGAGAGGGTCGCCGAGGCGGACGGCGCGGTACAGCTCGGCGACGCCGGCGACGAAGGCGTCGTACAGCGGGCGCTGGACGTAGGCGCGGGTGGCGGCGGTGCAGTCCTGGCCGCTGTTGATCAGCGAGGCGGCGACGGCGCCGTGCACGGCGGCGTCGAGGTCGGCGTCGTCGAAGACCACGAAGGGGGCCTTGCCGCCGAGTTCGAGGTGGGTGCGCTTGACGCCGGCGGTGGCGAGTTCGGCGACCCGGCGGCCGACGGCGGTGGAGCCGGTGAAGGAGACCATGGCGACGCCGGGGTGGGCGACCAGGTGCTCGCCGGCGGTCCGGCCGGTGCCGGTGACGACGTTGACGACGCCGTCGGGGATGCCGGCCTCGGTGCAGGCGCGGGCGAACATCAGGGAGGTCAGCGGGGTCAGCTCGGCGGGCTTGAGAACGATCGTGTTGCCGGCCGCGATGGCCGGGAGGATCTTCCAGGCGGCCATCTGCAGCGGGTAGTTCCAGGGCGAGACCGAGCCGATCACGCCGATCGGCTCGCGCCGCACGTACGAGGTGTGGTCGCCGGAGTACTCGCCGGCGGCCCTGCCCTCCAGGTGGCGGGCGGCGCCGGCGAAGAAGGCGGTGTTGTCGATCGTCCCGGGGACGTCGAACTCGGTGGAGAGCTTGATCGGCTTGCCGGTCTGGGCGGTCTCCACCCGGGCGAGTTCGTCGGCGTTCGCGGTGAGGACGGCGGTGAGCCGGTGGAGCGCCTCGGAGCGGGCGCCGGGGGTGGCGCCGGCCCAGGCGGGCAGGGCGTCGAGGGCGGCGCGGACGGCGGCGTCCACGTCGTCGGTGGAGGCGAGGTCGATCCGCTGGACCTCGCTGCCGTCGGCCGGGTTGACGACCTGGAAGTCACGGTCGCCGCTGCCGCGGCGCGGACGGCCGGCGATGTACTGCGCGCCCGCGGCGAAGTCGGTCAGGTCCATCGTGGTGCTCCTCCATGTGCCGGTGGTTGCGCGGCCCGCGCGGCGGCGGTGCGGATCACCGATCCGCGGCGGGTCGAGCGTGTCGGCGGGCCGGGCCGTACCGGCGGGCGGCCGGTCGGGCCGCCGCTGCCGCGGTACGGGGACCCCTCCGGCCGGATCACCGCGGTGCGCGATCCTGACAGTCCGGCGGGGGCCCTCACAAGGGATTCCGCTGTTGCGTTCCGGTCACGCGACGGATCCCGGGGGTGTGGTCCCGTGTGTCTGCCGCAGCCGACCCGCTGACCATGCCCGCTGCCGGGGAGGGGTGACAAGGGTCACTCCGGCAAGCCCGCGGGGCAGGCCCTTACAGGGTGGAAGGCACCGCCCGGGGCGACAGTTCGTCGCCGGGATGGATGATTTACCTGACACTCTGAACCAGGAGGCCCGCGATGCTCCCCACCGTCGCCCGCGTTCTCGACCTGGAGGTGATGCGGCGCGGCCTGCCCGTGGTGGTGGCCGGCGCCGACCGGCTGGAGCGCCCGGTGCGCTGGGTCCACGTCAGCGAGCTGCCCGACGTGGCGGGCATGCTGCAGGGCGGCGAGCTGGTGCTGACCACCGGCATCGCGCTGCCCGAGGACCGCGAGGGCCTGGCCCGCTACGTCCGCGAGCTGGCCGAGGTCGGCGTCGCCGGGCTGGTCATCGAGTTCGGGCGGCGCTACTTCGACTCGCTGCCCCGGGCCCTGGTGCACGCCGCGGAGCAGCGCGGGCTGCCGCTGGTCGCGCTCCGCCGGGAGCTGCGCTTCGTCGCCGTCACCGAGGCCGTGCACGCCCTGGTGGTCAACGCCCAGCTGGAGCAGTTGCGCACCTCGGAGGCGGTCCACCAGGTCTTCAACGAGCTGGCCGTGGAGGGCGCCGAACCGGCCGAGGTGGTCCGCCAGGTCGCCCGGATGGCGGGCGCGCCGGTCGTCCTGGAGAACCTCGCCCACCAGGTGCTCGCGCACGACACCGCGGGCCGTCCGGAGGCCGAGCTGCTGGAGGGCTGGGAGCGGCGCTCGCGCGGGGTGCGTCCCGGCGGGCGGACCGGGCACGACGCCCGCAGCGGCTGGCTGGTGACGGCGGTCGGCGCGCGCGGCCAGGACTGGGGCCGGCTGGTCCTGGTGGCGGATCCCGGCCCGCTGCCCGAGGGCGACGCGCACCCGCACGCGATGCTGCTGGAGCGCGGCGCGGCCACCCTGGCGCTCAACCGGCTGGTGGTCCGCGACCGGGAGAGCCTGGAGCGGCAGACGCACCGCACCCTGCTGTCCGGCATCCTGACCCATGCGCTGACCGTCTCCGAGGTCGCGCTGCGCGCCCAGGCGCTGGGGGTGCCGCTGGAGGGGCGGCGGCTGGTCGGGGTGGTGCTGCGCCAGCGGCGCGGGCCGATCCCGGCCGCGCTGGAGGCGCAGGCCCGGCTGCGGGACTTCACCGAGCTGGCGGCCGGGGCGATCCGGGGCGGGCGGCTCTCCGCGCTGGTCGGGGCGCTGGACGACGAGGGCGTCGGGGTGCTGATCGCGCTGGGCACCCAGCAGGACGAGCACACCGCGCTGGACGCCTTCGCCGCCGCGCTGCGCCGGCTGATGGCCGAGGGCCACCGCGAGCCGGGGCCCGCCCCGTCGCCGGTGATAGCGGTGGGCTCCTCGGTCGGCTCGGTGCGCGACGCCCGGCGCACCCTGCTGGAGGCCACCCAGGTCGCCGACGCGGCGCTGCACGACTCCCCGGGCGGGCGGGCCGCCGCCTACTACCGGCTGCCGGACGTCCGGCTGCGCGGCCTGCTGCACCTGCTGCGCGACGACGCCCGGCTGCAGACGTACGTGGAGCGCGAGCTGGGCCCGCTGCTGGCGTACGACGCCGAGCACAACGGGACGCTGGTGCAGATGCTGCGGATCTACCTGGAGCAGGGCCGCAACAAGTCGGCGGCGGCGGACGCGGCGCACCTGTCCCGGCCGTCGTTCTACGACCGGCTGCACAAGGTCGAGCGGATCCTCGGTGTGGACCTCGACCAGGTGGAGTCCTGCCTGTCGCTGCACGTCGCGCTGCTGGCGCTCGACGCCGTCCGGCGCTGACCGTCACCGGTCGGCGGACGGACGGCGGACGGACGGCCCGGGGAGCGCCGACGGCCCCGGGCGCGGGGGCCGGGGCCGTCGGGCGGGACGGGCGGGACGGGCGGACGAAGCCCGGCGACGCGGGCGGTCCGGTGCCGGGCGTCTCGGGTGTCAGACGGTGTGCGCGTCGGTGAGCGACAGCACCTCGTCCAGCACGGCGAGGCCGGCCTTGGCCTCCTCCTCCGTGACGGTGCACGGCGGCACGACGTGGAAGCGGTTCATGTTGACGAACGGCCACAGGCCGCGCCGCTTGCAGGCGGCCGCCAGCTCGGCCATCGGCGCGTTGGCGGCGCCCGCCGCGTTGTACGGCACCAGGGGCTCGCGGGTGCTGCGGTCCTTGACCAGGTCCAGCGCCCAGAACACGCCGAGGCCGCGGACCTCGCCGATCGAGGGGTGCCGCTCGGCCAGCTCGCGCAGGCCGGGGCCGAGCACGTTCTCGCCGATGTGGCGGGCGTTCTCGACGATGCCCTCCTCGGCCATGGTGTTGATCGTCGCCACGGCGGAGGCGCAGGCCAGCGGGTGGCCGGAGTAGGTGAGGCCGCCGGGGAACGGCCGCTCGTCGAAGGTGGCGGCGATCTCGGCACTGATCGCGACGCCGCCGAGCGGGACGTAGCCGGAGTTGACGCCCTTGGCGAAGGTGAGCAGGTCCGGGGTGACGTCCCAGTGGTCGGCGGCGAACCAGGCGCCGGTGCGGCCGAAGCCGGCCATCACCTCGTCCAGGATGAGCACGACGCCGTAGCGGTCGCAGATCTCCCGCACGCCCGGCAGGTAGCCCGGCGGCGGGATCAGGATGCCGGCTGTGCCGACGACGGTCTCCAGGATCACCGCGGCGACGGTGCCCGGCCCCTCGAAGGCGATCACCTGCTCCAGGTGGGCCAGGGCGCGCTCGCACTCCTGCGCCTCGTTCTCGGCGTGGAAGTTGGAGCGGTAGGCGTACGGGCCCCAGAAGTGGACCACGCCGGAGACGCCGGTGTCGTTGGCCCAGCGGCGCGGGTCGCCGGTCAGCGCGATCGCGTTGGCGGTGGAGCCGTGGTACGAGCGGTAGGTGGAGAGCACCTTCTGCCGCCCGGTGTGCAGCCGGGCCAGCCGGATGGCGTTCTCGTTCGCCTCGGCGCCGCCGTTGGTGAAGAAGATCTTGTCGAGGTCGCCCGGGGTCCGCTCGGCGATCAGCCGGGCGGCCTCGCTGCGCGACTCCACCGCGAAGCCGGGGGCGATGGTGCAGAGCTTGGCGGCCTGCTCCTGGATGGCGGCGACCACCTTCGGGTGCTGGTGCCCGATGTTGGTGTTGACCAGCTGGGAGGAGAAGTCGAGGTAGCGGTTGCCGTCGTAGTCCCAGAAGTACGAGCCCTCGGCGCCGGCCACCGCGAGGGGGTCGATCAGCGCCTGGGCGGACCACGAGTGGAAGACGTGCGCGCGGTCGGCGGCCTTGACGGCCTGCCCGGCGGCCGAGTCAGCGGTGGGGATGCTCATGCTGGCAAGGCTAGGGAGTCGGGCCCGTGAAGTGCAGCTTCATCCTGTCAGGTGGTCACGCGATCGGCCGACAGGGTGCAAAGCGACAGGGCCCGGGTCACGGGGACCCGGGCCCATCGTCGGATCACACGACGATCGGTGCACCGATCGCCGTCATGCGGTGGCCGACGCTCGGATCGCGGTCGCCGTCATGCGGGGACCGACGCTCAGATCGCGGTCATGACGTGCTTGACGCGGGTGTAGTCCTCGAAGCCGTACGCGGAGAGGTCCTTGCCGTAGCCGGACTTCTTGAAGCCGCCGTGCGGCATCTCGGCGACCAGCGGGATGTGGGTGTTGATCCAGACGCAGCCGAAGTCCAGGCGGCGCGACATCCGCATGGCGCGGGCGTGGTCCTTGGTCCACACCGAGGAGGCGAGGGCGAACTCGACGCCGTTCGCGTAGTCCACGGCCTGGTCCTCGTCGGAGAACCTCTGCACGGTGATGACCGGGCCGAAGACCTCGTTCTGGATGATCTCGTCGTCCTGCTGCAGGCCGGAGACGACGGTCGGGGCGTAGAAGTAGCCCTTCTCGCCGACCTGGTGGCCGCCCGCCTCGACCTTGGCGTGCGCCGGGAGGCGGTCGACGAAGCCGGCGACCTGCTTCAGCTGGTTGGCGTTGTTCAGCGGGCCGTAGAGCACGTCCTCGTCGTCCACGCCGCCGGTCTTGGTCTCGGCCGCGGCCTTGGCCAGCGCCTCGACGAAGGCGTCGTGGATCGACTCGTGCACCAGCACGCGGGTGGCGGCGGTGCAGTCCTGGCCGGCGTTGAAGAAGCCCGCCACCGAGATGCCCTCGACGGCCTCGGCGATGTCGGCGTCCTCGAAGACCACGACCGGGGCCTTGCCGCCCAGCTCCAGGTGGACGCGCTTGACGTCCTTGGACGCGGACTCGGCGACCTGGATGCCGGCGCGGACCGAGCCGGTGATGGAGGCCATCGCCGGGGTGCGGTGCTCGACCATCAGCTTGCCGGTCTCGCGGTCGCCGCAGATCACGTTGAAGACGCCGGCCGGGAGCTCCAGCTCCTTGAGGATGCCGCCGATGATCTCGGCGAGCAGCACGGTGGAGGCCGGGGTGGTGTCGGAGGGCTTCAGCACGACGGTGTTGCCCGCGGCGATGGCCGGCGCGAACTTCCACACGGCCATCATCATCGGGTAGTTCCACGGCGCGACCTGGGCGCAGACGCCGACCGGCTCGCGGCGGACGATCGAGGTCATCCCGTCCATGTACTCGCCCGCGGCCTTGCCCTCCAGCAGGCGGGCGGCACCGGCGAAGAAGCGGATCTGGTCGACCATCGGGCCGATCTCCTCCGAGCGGGTCAGCCCGCGCGGCTTGCCGGTGTTGCGACACTCGGCGTCCACGATCTCGTCGGCCCGCGCCTCGACGGCGTCGGCGATCTTCAGCAGCAGCTTCTGCCGGGTGCTCGGGGTGGCGTCCCGCCAGACCGGGAACGCCGCGGCGGCGGAGGCCATGGCCGCATCGACGTCGGCGGCGCCGGACAGCGGCGACGTCGCGTACACCTCGCCGGAGGCGGGGTCGACGATGTCGAGGGTGCGGCCGTCCACCGCGTCCACGAACTCACCGTTGATGTAGTTGCGCAGCGTACGAAGGTCGCTCACGGGTCTCTCCTCGGTCTGGGCCTGCGGCGTTGCAGAGTCCGGCGCCATGGTACGTCGGTACACGGTCAGCACGAAGGCGCCGAGTGGCCGGGCCGGCTGCGGCGCGGTCACTGGTTTGGCGGAACACGCACCTCCGTCGCGGGGGTGCGCGCGTACGAGGCCAGGGTAACCGGACGACTGCCGGTATCGACAGGCCAAGTGGCGAAGCGCGATGAAATCCGCATGTGATTTCCAAGATCACGACGAAATCAGCAGCATCCGCGCTTGCATGCCGCGCACCGATCAGGCACAGTGGCGGCGTGGCCAACCGCGACCGGAACGCGAGTGTTCCCCTCGACGCCGCCTCCAAGGCGATCATCGAGCAGCTCCAGGAGGACGGGCGACGCCCGTACGCCGCCATCGGCAAGGCCGTCGGCCTGTCCGAGGCAGCCGTACGGCAGCGCGTCCAGAAGCTGCTCGACCAGGGCGTGATGCAGATCGTCGCCGTCACCGACCCGCTCACCGTCGGCTTCACCCGCCAGGCGATGGTCGGGATCCGGGTCGAAGGCGACATCGAACCCGTCGCCGACGCGCTGGCCGCCCTCGACGAGGTCGACTACGTCGTCTGCACCGCAGGCTCGTTCGACCTCCTGGCCGAACTGGTCTGCGAGGACGACGAGCACCTGCTCGAACTGATCAACAAGCGCATCCGCGCGCTTCCCGGCGTGCGGAGCACCGAGAGCTTCGTTTACCTGAAGCTCCGGAAACAGACCTACACCTGGGGCACCCGATGACAGCCGACCCGGCGCAGAAGGACCTTTCCAAGACCGCCTACGACCACCTGTGGATGCACTTCACCCGCATGTCGTCGTACGAGAACTCCCCCGTACCGACGATCGTCAAGGGCGAAGGCACCTACGTCTGGGACGACAAGGGCAGGAAGTACCTCGACGGCCTCGCCGGCCTGTTCGTGGTGCAGGCCGGCCACGGCCGCGAGGAGCTCGCCGAGGCTGCCGCCAAGCAGGCCAAGGAGCTCGCCTTCTTCCCGGTGTGGAGCTACGCCCACCCGAAGGCCGTCGAGCTGGCCGAGCGCCTGGCCAACTACGCCCCGGGCGACCTGAACAAGGTCTTCTTCTCCACCGGTGGCGGCGAGGCCGTCGAGACCGCCTGGAAGCTCGCCAAGCAGTACTTCAAGCTGACCGGCAAGCCGACCAAGTACAAGGTCATCTCGCGTGCGGTCGCCTACCACGGCACCCCGCAGGGCGCCCTCTCCATCACCGGCCTGCCGGGCCTGAAGGCCCCGTTCGAGCCGCTGGTGCCGGGCACCCACAAGGCCCCGAACACCAACATCTACCGCGCCCCCGAGTACCTGGCCGGCCCCGACGGCACGGTCGACCCCGAGGCGTACGGCCGCTGGTGCGCCGACCAGGTCGAGCAGGCCATCCTGTTCGAGGGCGCGGACACCGTCGCCGCCGTCTTCGTCGAGCCGGTGCAGAACGCCGGCGGCTGCTTCCCACCGCCGCCCGGGTACTTCCAGCGCCTGCGCGAGATCTGCGACCGCCACGACGTGCTGCTGGTCTCGGACGAGGTCATCTGCGCCTTCGGCCGCCTGGGCACCATGTTCGGCGCCGACAAGTTCGGCTACCAGCCCGACATGATCACCTGCGCCAAGGGCATGACCTCGGGCTACTCCCCGATCGGCGCCACGATCATCTCGGACCGCATCGCCGAGCCGTTCTACAAGGGCGACAACACCTTCCTGCACGGCTACACCTTCGGCGGCCACCCGGTCTCCTCGGCCGTCGCGCTGGCCAACCTCGACATCTTCGAGCGCGAGGGCCTCAACCAGCACGTGCTCGACAACGAGTCGAAGTTCCTGGGCACCCTGAACAAGCTGCGCGACCTGCCGATCGTCGGCGACGTCCGCGGCAACGGGTACTTCTACGGCATCGAGCTCGTCAAGGACAAGGTCACCAAGGAGTCGTTCAACGACGACGAGGTGGAGCGCGTCCTCTACGGCTTCCTGTCGAAGGCACTCTTCGACAACGGCCTGTACTGCCGCGCCGACGACCGTGGCGACCCGGTCGTGCAGCTGGCCCCGCCGCTGATCTCCGACCAGTCGACCTTCGACGAGATCGAGCAGATCCTGCGGACCAGCCTGACCGACGCGTGGGCCAAGATCTGATCCTTCCGCCCCACCCTCCGCCGAAGGGCGGTCCCGTGCGCGAAGGGGACCGCCC
>NZ_JBSGXP010000189.1:0-14649 GCF_053610105.1 Kitasatospora sp. NPDC054939
AAGTCCATGGCGACGGTGGTGGTGGTCTTGCCGGAGACCTTGCTGATGTCGTCGATGCCGGCGGACGCGGAGGTCATGACGGCTTCGGTGCGCAGGGGGTTGATCTCGGAGACGGCGCCGACGAGCGTGGTCTTGCCGACGCCGAAGCCGCCGGCGACGACGATCTTCGCGGAGGTGGTGGCGCGGGTGGGGGCGGCCGCGTTAGAGCTTGCGAAGTCCACTGAGGACCCTTTCGAGCAGCGTGACGTCGGGCTGGGTTCCGGATTCGCCCCCGGAAGCGGGCTGGTGGATGGCGACCAGGCCGGCTTCGGCCAGGTCGGCCACGAGGATGCGGGCCACTCCCAGGGGGATGGAGAGCAGCGCCGAGACCTCGGCGACGGATTTGACCTCCGTGCACAGCGTGCAGATCCGCTGGTGCTCGGGGAGGAGGGTGGCCAGGCGCTGCGGGTCGACGTCGGCGGAGACCAGCGCCTCCAGCGCCAGCTCGTAGCGGGGCCGGGTGCGCCCGCCGGTCATCGCGAACGGCCGGATCAGCGGACCGGAGTCCTCCTCGTCCTCGAACTCCTCGACGTACCCGGGCTCCTGGGCCGGGACGGCGGCGGGAGCGGGGGCGGCGGGCCCCGACCAGTCGGGGGCGCCGTAGGAGTCCGGGGAGGCGCCGTAGGGGGCCTGGGGCGCGTCGTAGCCGGGCTGCGGCGCGCCGTACGAGGGCTGCCCCCCGTACTGGCCGTACTGCTCCTGCGGGTACGGCTGGTCCTGCGGGTACGGCTGGCCGTACTGGTGCTGCTGACCGTAGGACGGGCCGTACTGCTGACCGTGGCCGACGACGCCGGGAGTGCCGAAGGCGTCATGGCCTGTGCCAGGGTACGGAACGCCGTACTGGCCGCTGCGGTCGTCGGGCGGTGTCACGGTTCCTCTCCTCACAGGGTGCGGCGGTGCGGTGCGAGCTCGGGCGCTGGTCCCCAGCCGGTGGTGCGAAGGCCGTACAACGTCCGAACCCGAGCCCGCCGAAGCGGGCCCGGGAGGGACGCGGAGGTGCTTCGAATACCAGGACGGTATCCGACGAACCGTCAGTGCAGGAGACTGCCCTGGAGTTCTGCGCGGAGCGCGGGGGTGAGGACGGCGCCTGCGCGGTCGACGAGCAGGGCCATTTCGTAGCCGACGAGGCCGATGTCGGAGTCGGGGGAGGCCAGTACGGCGAGGGCGGAGCCGTCGCTGACGGCCATCAGGAAGAGGAAGCCCCGTTCCATTTCGACGACGGTCTGGTTGACCTCGCCGCCCTCGAAGATCCGGCTGGCGCCGGAGGTGAGGGAGGTGAGGCCGGAGGCGACGGCGGCGAGCTGGTCGGCGCGGTCGCGGGGGAAGCCCTCCGACATGCACAGCAGGAGGCCGTCGGCGGAGACCACCACCGTGTGTGACACCCCAGGGGTGTTGTCCACGAAATTGGTGATCAGCCAGTTCAGGTTCTGTGCGGCCTGGCTCATCTGACTCAACTCAACGCTCCTGGTGGTTCGAGCCGCCGAAGAGATCGGTGCTGCGGTTCTGCTGTCCGTTGCCGGACGGGTCTACCTGGTCGGGGTCGATCCGGAAGCTTCCGGTGTTGCCGGCGCTGCGGCCCTGCTCGACGCCGCGGCGCAGGTTGGTGAGGCGGCCTCGGACCTCCTCGGGGCTGCGGGAGACCTGCGGCCCGTCCTGGGGGGTCGGCTTGGCGTTGCCGGCCACCAGGTTCTGCTTCGGCACCCGGCGGGGCAGGCCCGCCGAGGTGGTGCCGCCGGAAGTGGGCTCCCGGAGCTGTTCGGCGCGCTGCCAGTCGCCGTCGTTGGGCGACTGCCAGGCGGCGCTGGTCGGGCCGGTGGGGCCGGTCGGGCCGTAGCCGCCGAGCGCCGACACCTCGTGGCCGCGCGGCTCCGCGGAGTCGCCGGAGGTGTCCTTGGCACCGGTGAACCAGTTCAGGCCCTCGCTGCCGCCGCCCTGCGGGGCGCTCGCGGGGGCGCCGCCGCCGGCCAGCTGCTGGCCCGGACGGCGCTGCGGCAGGCCCGAGGCGAGCGTCCCGCCGGCGGGCGGCAGGGCGGCCGACTCCTGGCCGTACGGGTGGCCCGCGGGGGCCTCCTCGGCGGCCGCGCCGTACTGGTCGTCCTGGCCGTACTGGTCCTGGGCGTACCCGCCGTCGTCGTAGGGCTGCTGGTAGCCCTGCGGGGCGTACCGGTCGTCCTGCCCGTACTGGTCCTGCGGGGCGTACTGGCCGCCCTGGTAGCCCTGCTGGTCGTACTGGCCGTACTGGTCCTGCCCGTACGGGTCCTGCGGGGCGTACTGGTAGCCCTGGTCGCCGTACTGGCCGTCCTGGTAGCCGCCCGGCTGGTCGTACTGCCCGTACTGGTCGTCCTGGTAGCCGTAGTCCTGCCGGTAGCCGGCCTGCTCCGGGACCTCCTCGATCTCGGCGTCGACCACGGCGGGCTCCGCCTCGGCGGCCGGGGCGGCCTCCAGGGCGGCGCGGCGGGCCTGGTCGAGCCGCTGCGAGCGCTGCACGGCCTCCAGGGCGGGGCTGAACCCGCTGGAGCCGGCGTTGCCGTTGCCGGTGAGGTGGTCGTCGAAGCCGAGCTCGGCGGCGCTGCGCGGCCGGCCCTGGACCTCGGCCCAGTCCTGGGCGCCGGGCTCCTGGTCGGCGAAGATCCGGGAGACCGTGAACTCCTCCTCCGGCTCCGGCACGGCACCCATCTGGGTCAGGAACGGCGGGATCATGACCAGCGAGGTGGTGCCGGCCGACTCGCCCGAGGGGCGGAGCTGGACGCGGATGTCGTGCCGCTGGGACAGCCGGCCGACCACGAAGAGGCCCATGCGGCGCGAGATGGTGGCGTCGACCGTGGGCGGCTCGGCCAGCTTCTCGTTGATCTCGGCGAAGTCCTCGGCGGTGAGGCCGATGCCCTTGTCGTGGATCTCGACCAGCACCCGGCCGTCCGGCAGGCGGGTGGCGTTGACCAGCACCCGGGTCTGCGGGCTGGAGAACGAGGTGGCGTTCTCCAGCAGCTCGGCGAGCAGGTGGACGAGGTCGGTCACGGCGCCGCCGACGACCTCGGCCTCGGGGATGCCGGACAGCTCGACGCGCTCGTACTGCTCCACCTCGGACGCGGCGGCGCGGAGCACGTCGACCAGCGGGACCGGGGTGTTCCAGCGGCGGCCGGCCTCCTCGCCCGCGAGGACGAGCAGGTTCTCACCGTTGCGGCGCATACGGGTGGCCAGGTGGTCCAGCTTGAAGAGGTTCTCCAGCTGGTCCGGGTCGGCCTCGTTGTTCTCCAGGTCGGTGATCAGCGCCAGCTGGCGCTGGATGAGGCCCTGGCTGCGGCGCGACAGGTTGGTGAAGATCGCGTTGACGTTCCCTCGGAGCAGGGCCTGCTCGGCGGCGAGTGCGACCGCCTGCCGGTGGACCTGGTCGAAGGCGCGGGCGACCTCGCCGATCTCGTCCTTGCCGTGCAGCGGGATCGGGCTGACGGAGGTGTCCACCCGGTCCGGGTCGGTCTTGGAGAGCTTCTCGACCAGCTCGGGGAGCCGGGTGTTGGCGATCTCCAGCGCGGCGGTGTTCAGGGTGCGCATGCCGAGGATCATCGAGCGGGCGGTGAAGCCCGTCAGCACACCGGCGAGGACGAGCGCCGCGAGCACGATCACCGAGTTGAGGATCATGTCGTTGAGGGCGCGGTCCTTGAGGTCCACCGCCTCCTGCACGACGTCGTTCAGCAGCGTGACCTCGGTGGTCCGCAGCGTGTTGATGTGGGTGTTGGCGGCCTGGTTCCAGTTCTCCGGGGTCAGACCCGAGTCCTTGGCCTCCTTGTAGGCCTTGTCGGCGGCGTCCTTGCCCTTGGTCTGGCCCTCGGCGGCGGCCTGCTGGTAGGCGGCACCGAGCGCGAGCAGGCCGTACATGGTGGGCGCGCTGCCGTTCGGCATGCGGTACGCGGCACGCTGCTCGGCATTGGCCTGGGCGACCATGGCGTCGGCGTAGACGCGCTGGTCCTCCGGGGCGCTACCGGTGTTGAACTCGGATATGGAGACCTGCTCCAGCTTCTGCGAGATCAGCAGCTGCTGGATGAGGTCGGTGTTCTCGTGGCGCGTGGTGGTCTCGGCGGAGATGCCGACCAGCAGGTGGAGCATCAGCGCGCGCTGGGTGGACGCGGAGGCCTTCGCCAGCGAGATGGCGTAGATCGCGCGGCCCTT
The DNA here is from genome assembly GCF_053610105.1 of Kitasatospora sp. NPDC054939. Lineage (NCBI taxonomy): Bacteria > Bacillati > Actinomycetota > Actinomycetes > Kitasatosporales > Streptomycetaceae > Kitasatospora > Kitasatospora sp. NPDC054939. The sequence continues at coordinate 4,204 of NZ_JBSGXP010000189.1, forward strand.
GCTGGTGATGCTGGAGCTGCCGAGGCCGACCGAGTTGTCGTACGCCAGCAGCGGCGCGAGCATCACCGAGTACGCGGACTGGGTCGCGGTGGCGAACAGGTCCTTGCCGTACGCGTGGTCGCGCAGGTGCGGCAGGAAGGCCACGACGTTCTGGAAGCCCGCGTGGCGGTACTTGAGCTCGCCCTCGCCCTTGGTCACCTCGTAGGCGGCGCGGTAGGCCTTGAGGGCCTCGTCGGTGGTCGTCCGGAGCTTCTGGACCTCGCCGTTCGGGTCCTGCTTGGTCAGCAGGGGGATCAGCGACTTGTCGCGCTCGTTCTCCAGCGCCTCGGCGAGCTCGGTGGCCGCCTTGGCCAGCTTGGCCGTGTTCTCGGCGCGGGACGCCTTCACCCAGCCGTCGTAGGACGTGTTGACGCGCAGACCGCCGAAGACGAGCGCGATGATGACCGGGATCAGCAGGATCGCGATCAGACGGGTCGGGACGCGCCAGTTGCGGGGCCGGAGGAAGTCGTACTTGCCGCTGCCCGTCGGACCGGCCTCGGGCTCGGCGGCGGCACCCGGGCGGCCGGGTGAACCGGCGGTCGGGGGCTGGGCGGCGGGAGCGGCCTGGGGCCGTTCCTCGGCGGGGGTGAACGCGGAGAACCCGCTCTGGTCCGGTGCGGTACCGTTCGGCTCGCTCTGGCGGGGCTCGGAGCGCCGCTGCGGGGCGACTTGCTGCTTACGCCTCACTCGACAACTACCTCTCGGCCGGTTTTGCGGCCATGGATCAATCCAGCGCTACCCCTGGCAGCTGCCCGCTGCGGGGAGGGACTGCCGTACAGGACTTCGGGGTAGCTGGAATTTCAGCACGTGCAGGGATGGGGGACAAACAGCCGCTGGTCGGCACCGTGAGCAGAGCAATTCGGGCATTCGCGGACATCTCCGAGCAAAACCGGGGTCTTCCGGCGCTGAGCGATGCCCATCGGTGACCCAGGGTCACTGATGATCACCAAATGCCTACCGAACTGTTATCACCCGCTTATGCCCGGGCCTTGCGCGCGGCGTCCGGGCGACATCCGTGCGTCACCGGACCGCGGACAGGCAGGCCCGGCCGCCCGCCCCGGGAGGCGGACGGCCGGGCCGTTCGATCACGACTCGTTCGCTCCGGGTCAGCGGAGGCGGGCGAGGAGGGCGTGTTCGACGAGGGTGATGAGGGCGCTCTTGGCGCTTTCGCGGCGTCGGGCGTCGAGGGTGATGACGGGGGTGTCGGGGCCGAGTTGGAGGGCTTCGCGGACCTCGTCGCCGGTGTGGGGCTGGTGGCCGTCGAAGCCGTTGAGGGCGACGACGAAGGGGAGTCCGCTGTTCTCGAAGTAGTCGAGGGCGGGGAAGCAGTCGGCGAGGCGGCGGGTGTCGACGAGGACGACGGCGCCGATGGCGCCGCGGACGAGGTCGTCCCACATGAACCAGAAGCGGTCCTGGCCGGGGGTGCCGAAGAGGTAGAGGATGAGGTCTTCGTCCAGGGTGATGCGGCCGAAGTCCATGGCGACGGTGGTGGTGGTCTTGCCGGAGACCTTGCTGATGTCGTCGATGCCGGCGGACGCGGAGGTCATGACGGCTTCGGTGCGCAGCGGGTTGATCTCGGAGACGGCGCCGACGAGCGTGGTCTTGCCGACGCCGAAGCCGCCGGCGACGACGATCTTCGCGGACGTCGTGGCGCGGGCCGGTCCGTTAGAGCTTGCGAAGTCCACTGAGGACCCTTTCGAGCAGCGTGACATCGGGCGTTCCGCCCGACTCGCCCGCGGCGGCGGGCTGGTGGATGGCGACCAGGCCGGCCTCGGCCAGGTCCGCGACGAGGATGCGGGCGACGCCGAGCGGCACGCCGGCGAGGGCGGAGATCTCCGCGACGGACTTGACCTCACGGCAGAGGCCGACGATCCGGGCGTGCTCCGGCAGCAGGCCGCCGGTCCGCTCGGCGGTCGCGGTGGTCGAGATGAGCGCCTCGATCGCGAGCTGGTAGCGGGGCCGGGTGCGCCCGCCGGTCATCGCGTACGGGCGGACCAGCGGCTGCTGCTCGTAGCCGTCGGACTGCTGCCCTCCGTAGCCACTGCCGTACCCGTTGCCGTACGAGCCGGCGGGTGTCGACGGGGTCATGGGTCCTCCTTGTGCTGCAGCCATGAGCAGCCGGTTCCAGCTGGGGCGGTGCCAGCCGAGGCGGATCAGCTGCCGGGGCAAGCTGAGGGTGGTGCGCCGGGTCCGGTCGGGTCGGACCCGGCGGCGGGTCAACTTCGGTGTCCGTCGAGGACGCTCAGTGCAGGAGACTGCCCTGGAGTTCTGCGCGGAGCGCGGGGGTGAGGACGGCGCCTGCGCGGTCGACGAGCAGGGCCATTTCGTAGCCGACGAGGCCGATGTCGGAGTCGGGGGAGGCCAGTACGGCGAGGGCGGAGCCGTCGCTGACGGCCATCAGGAAGAGGAAGCCCCGTTCCATTTCGACGACGGTCTGGTTGACCTCGCCGCCCTCGAAGATCCGGCTGGCGCCGGAGGTGAGGGAGGTGAGGCCGGAGGCGACGGCGGCGAGCTGGTCGGCGCGGTCGCGGGGGAAGCCCTCCGACATGCACAGCAGGAGGCCGTCGGCGGAGACCACCACCGTGTGCGACACCCCAGGGGTGTTGTCCACGAAATTGGTGATCAGCCAGTTCAGGTTCTGTGCGGCCTGGCTCATCTGATTCAACTCAACGCTCCTGATGATCTGCGCCGTTGCCGTCTGTCCGGCCCCCGAAACTATCGAATCCGGGCTGCTGAGCACCATGCTGGAAGCCGTTCCGGCCACCCTGCGGTGCGGGGTTGCCCTGTTCGGCGCCGGCCCGGCGGCCCTGCTGGATGCCGCGCCGCAGGTTGGTCAGCCGGCCGCGCACCTCCTCGGGGGCGCGCGAGACCTGGGGACCGGTCAGCGGCGAGGCCTCGGCGGTGCCGGAGACCAGGTTGGCCTGCGGCGTGCGCCGGGGCAGGCCCGACATGGTGACCCCGCTGGTCGAGGGCTCGCGGACCTGCTCGGCCCGGCGCCAGCGCTCGTCGTTCGCGGACGGGCGCCACGGTGCCTCGCCGGCGCCGCCGGGCTGCTGCACCGGCTGCTGCTGGGCCTGCTGCTGGGCGGGCGCCTGCGGGGCCTGGGCCCGCTGCTGCTGCTGCGGCTGCTGGGCCTGCTCCGGCCGGGCCGGCCGCTGCGGGGCCTGCGGGCGGTCCTGCGGGAAGCCGGGTGCGGTGGTGCCGGGGCGGCGCGGCTGGTACGGCCGCTGGGCGCCCTGCGGGCCGCCGTCGGACGGACCGGTCGGCAGCGCCATCGGCTCCTGGCGGAACTGCTCCTGGCGCACCGGCTCGGGCCGCTGCTCGGGGCGGTTCTGCTCCGGACGGGCCGGGTTCGGCACGTTCGGCAGCACCGGCTCCACCAGGCCGAGGCCCAGCGGGTCGCGCGGGTCGATGTCGCTGGCCTCGAAGCGCGGCCGGGCGAACTGGGCGGTGCTCTCCGCCTCGGACTCGGCCGGCGGCAGCTGCTGGGCCTGCTGCGGCTGCGGGCGCTGCGGCACCTCCTGGCGGGGGGCCGGGCGGCCCTCGGCCGGCGGCTGCTGCGGCTGGCGGCGCTGCGGCAGGCCCTCCTGCGGACGACCGCCGGGGCGGCCGCCCTGCTCGGCCCAGTCGTGCTGCGGCTGGTCGCCGGGACCGCCCTGCGGGGCGGGGCGGCGGCCCGGGCCGGGCTGCTGCTGGCCGGGCTGCGGCCGACCGCCCTGCGGACGGGTGGGCAGCGGCTGGCCGGGCTGCTGCGGACCGGCCTGCTGGCCGGACTGCTGCGGGGCGGGCTGCTGGTTGGGCTGGGGCCGACCACCCTGCGGACCGCCCTGGGGGCCACCCTGCGGACCGGCCTGCGGCTGGCCGCCGGGGCGGCCGCGGCGGGGAAGACCGCCCATGCCGGGGTTGCCGGGGCGACCGGTCGGGGCGCCCTGCTGCGGGGCCGGACGGCCCTGGCCGCCCTGCTGCGGCACCGCGCCGGGACGGCCGCCGGTCGGCTGGGTCTCGCGCAGCGACTGGCCGACCTGGCGGGTGGGCAGGCCGTTGGCGCCGCCGCCCTGGCCCGGCGCACCGGCCGGAGCGCCGTTCGGGGCACCGCCGGGGCCGCCCTGGGGGCCCTGGCCGAGCTGCGGACGGCCCTGCGGGGCACCGCCCGCCGGACCCTGGCCGAGCGCGGCGGGGCCGCGGTTGTCCGGGCCGGGCATCTGGCGCTGCTGGCGCGGCGTCGGGGCCGGGCCGCGCTGCTGCTTGGCCTGGGCCGGGCCGGGGCGGCCGGGGGTGCGGCGGTCGCCGGAGTTGGTGACGTCCACCGGGAGCATGACGAGCGCGGTGGTGCCGCCGGAGTCGCTGGGACGCAGCTGGATCCGGATGCCGTGGCGCAGGGACAGCCGGCCGACCACGAAGAGGCCCATGCGGCGGGAGACCGAGACGTCCACCGTCGGCGGGTTGGCCAGGCGCTCGTTGATGTCGGCGAGGTCGTCGGGGCTGAGGCCGATGCCGGTGTCGTGGATCTCGACCAGCACCCGGCCGTCGGGCAGGGCGTGGCCGGTGACCCGGACGCGGGTCTGCGGGCTGGAGAACGAGGTGGCGTTCTCCAGCAGCTCGGCGAGCAGGTGGACGAGGTCGTTGACGACGCGGCCGGCGACCTCGGCCGACGGCACGGCGGCGAGTTCGATGCGCTCGTACTGCTCCACCTCGGAGGCGGCGGCGCGGAGCACGTCGACCAGCGGGACGGGGCGGGTCCAGCGGCGGCCCGGGTCCTCACCGGCGAGGACGAGGAGGTTCTCGCCGTTGCGGCGCATGCGGGTCGCCAGGTGGTCCAGCTTGAAGAGGCTGGCCAGCTGGTCGGGGTCGGCCTCGCGGCTCTCCAGCTCGGAGATGAGCGACAGCTGGCGCTGGATGAGGCCCTGGCTGCGGCGCGACAGGTTGGTGAACATCGCGTTGATGTTGCCGCGGAGGAGGGCCTGCTCGGCGGCGAGGCGGACGGCCTCGCTGTGCACCATGTCGAAGGCGTGGGCCACGTGGCCGATCTCGTCCGCGGAGTCGACGCCGACGGGTTCGACGGTGACGTCGACGTCGTGCGGGTCGGTCTCGGAGAGCGTCTTGACCAGTTCCGGCAGGCGGCGCTCGGCGACGTCCTCGGCCGCGGCCTGCAGACGGGTGAGCGAGCGCACCATCGCGCGGGCGATGAGGGCCGCGCCACCGAGGGCGACGAGCAGCACCAGCGCGACGGCGGCGGCGATGATCAGGGCCTCGGTGTCGGCGGCGGACTGCTGTTCCTGGGCCTTGCCGTCGAGCTGCTCGATCAGCTTGGCCTCGATGCGCCGCTCGGCGGTGATCTTGGTGGTGGCCTGCTCGTACCAGTCCTTGTACGAGCGGGGCTCGGACTGGTGGATACCGCTCTGCTGGAGGATCGAGCGCGAGTAGCGGTCGGCGTCGGCGACCACCGAGTTGTAGCTGAGCTGGCCGCGCAGGTTGTCCAGGTCGTTGGCCGTGTAGATGTAGTTGAAGCTGGTCAGCGCGTTGTCGTAGGCGACGCGCAGGCGGATGCCGAAGGACTCGTCGCTCGCGCTGAGGTCGGGGCCCTTGGGGTTGGCGAGCGCGGCGCTGATCAGCGCGCGCTGCTGCGAGGTGGCGTTCTTGGTCAGCGAGAACTGCTGCAGGGCGCGGGTGGAGCGGACCAGGTCGCCGTTGTTCGACGCGAGCGCGATGTCCTGGGTGATGGACAGCAGGTCGCGGATGATCACGTCGTAGGCCGTGATGGTGGCCTGGATGTTCTGGTTGTTCTGGTACGGGCTGTTGCGTGCGTCCGAGATCGCGTTGAGGTCCTTGCGGATCTGCAGCAGCAGCGCCTTGCCGCCGGAGAGCTCCAGGTCCTCGAACTTGTCCGACGAGGCGCTGAAGGTGCGGGCCAGGTCGTCGGTGATCTTCCGGGCGTTGACGATCTCGTCGTCGACCGGGCTCTGCGGGCTCGCGGTGATCGGACCGGCGCTGATGTCGCGCTCGGTCTGGAGGGCGTCCGCCAGGTTGGTCGCCTTCTTGGCCAGATCCGAGAGGTTGGCCATCTGGGCGAGCTGCTGCGAGGCCTCGAGCGAGGTCTGGATGCGCAGCCCACCGAGGACGAGGGCGACGAGCACGGGCAGCGCGAGCAGGGCGATCAGACGGGTCCGGATGCGCCAGTTGCGCAGCGCGAACCGGCTCATGCCCGTCGCGCGGCGGCGGGTGAGGGTCTTGCGGAGCTTGCCCCGCGCGGACTTGCGGTCGTCCGACCCGATGATCTCGGGCCCGCCTGGCTCGGCGGACCGGGGATCGGCCGGATCTCCGGGCACTAGCGCCGGCTGGGGTCCTGCCGCGGGCTCACGCGACTCCGGGTCACCCGCGGCGCCGCTACCCCTTTTGAAACGTCCCTGCACTGGCGTCGCAACCTCTGGACCGGGCGTCCGGCCGCGTCGCCGCGGCCAGGACGGTGTCGAGTTTCCATCCACCCCCCGGCCGGTCCGGGAGGGCGGGCACCGGGGTGGACTGCTCCCTACCCACGGTCCGTGGCATTCCAGCACAGCCGGGGAATCCCAACAAGGGCCGCCAGGGCTCACCACGTGGCGCTACCGACTGCGTGCACGGTTTCACAGACTGTGCGGTAACCGGACCGGAATACCGCCTTTTTCGGACACTCGCCGGATACATGCCAAGGCTGCCCGAGATCAACAAGAGTCGCAGAGGTGCCGCAATGGCCGATCTGCCCGATTTGTCGGTAAATTCTGATGAGGCGATATGTCGGATATCTCCGAATTGCTCATCAATTTGTGACCGATGTCACAGCGTAATGTGTAGCTTTGGTCACGGTCGCTGTGGAAAGAGATCCGTAACCTGGCGGCTGTATCCGCGAACGGCCCCGATTCAGCCTGCCCGGAAACACCCCGAACCACTCGGCCGGAAACCGGATCCGTGCGCGCCCGCGCCGACCGACCGGCCCGGACCCCCAAGGTGCTGACGCGATGTCCCTGGCGAAGAAGGCCACCAAGTCCACGCTCTCCGGCGGCTCCACGGCGAACCCGCGCCGGACGACCCTGGCCTCGGTCGAGGACTTCAGCAAGATCCCGGGCGCCCGCAAGGCGGAGGACGTCGTGACGTACGCCACGGAGCTGCCGACCAGCACGGCCAACCCGCGCCGCGTCCAGCTGATGGTCGCCCCGGTGATCGTCCCGCAGGACTGACCCCGCGCTCCGGAAGGGCGCCGCGACCGACCCGGTCGCGGCGCCCTTCCGCGTACCCGGGCCCGCCCGCCGGGCCGGACCGTCCGGGTGGCGGGGCGCAACCGCGCTGAACAGGGGCAAAGCGGGCGGGCGGGGGCCCACGCGATAGCCTGGACGACGATCGACCGGGCCGCGTGCGAGGCAGTGCGGCCCACCCAGCGCCCGGGCGCGCCCGGGCGGCCGACGAAGCGAGGGGTGTCCCAGCCGTGCGCATTGCCAGGTTTTCCGTCCGGGAAGGGAGCCCTGCCGCCGGCAGCGTCTCCTTCGGGGTGGTCGAGGGGGATCCCTCCCAGCCCGAGTCCCTGATCGTCCACGCCCTGGCCGGCCACCCGTTCGGGCAGCCCCAGCCCACCGGTGAGAGCTACCGGTTCCAGGACGTGCGGCTGCTGAGCCCGATGCTGCCGAACAAGATCGTCGCGGTCGGCCGCAACTACGCGGCGCACGCCGCCGAACTCGGCCACGACGTCCCGGACGTCCCGCTCACGTTCTTCAAGCCGTCCACCGCGGTGATCGGTCCGACCGAAGCCATCGCGTACCCGCCGTTCTCCTCGGACGTCCACCACGAGGCCGAACTGGCCGTGGTGATCGGCCGGATGTGCCGCGAGGTGCCGCTGGAGCGGGTGCCCGAGGTGATCCTCGGCTACACCTGCGCCAACGACGTCACCGCCCGGGACGTCCAGCAGCGCGAGGGCCAGTGGGCGCGCGCCAAGGGCTTCGACACCTCCTGCCCGCTCGGCCCGTGGATCGAGACCGACCTCGACCCCGCGGACCTCGCCGTCACCTGCACGGTCAACGGCGAGCTGCGGCAGACGGGGCGCACCTCCCAGATGGTCCGCTCGGTCGCCGAGCTGATCGTCCACATCTCCGAGGCGATGACGCTGCTGCCCGGCGACGTCGTCCTCACCGGCACACCCGCAGGGGTGGGCCCGCTCAACGTCGGCGACCAGGTCGCCGTCTCCATCGAAGGCATCGGCACTCTCACCAACAGGGTGATCAAGCGTGGCTAACACCGCCGCGGGCTCGGACGTCCGGGTCCGCTTCTGTCCCTCCCCGACCGGGAACCCCCACGTGGGCCTGGTCCGCACCGCCCTCTTCAACTGGGCCTTCGCCCGCCACAACGGCGGCACGCTGGTCTTCCGCATCGAGGACACCGACGCGGCCCGCGACTCGGAGGAGTCGTACCGGCAGCTGCTGGACGCGATGCGGTGGCTCGGCTTCGACTGGGACGAGGGCCCCGAGGTGGGCGGCCCGCACGCCCCGTACCGGCAGTCGCAGCGGATGGACATCTACGCCGATGTCGCCCGCCGCCTGCACGAGGCCGGCCACGCCTACCACTGCTACTGCTCCACCGAGGAGCTCGACGCCCGCCGCGAGGCCGCCCGCGCGGCCGGCAGGCCCTCGGGCTACGACGGCCACTGCCGCGAGCTGACCGAGGACCAGGTCGCGGTCTACAAGCTGGAGCAGCGCGAGCCGATCCTGCGCTTCCGGATGCCCGACACCACCATCGCCTTCGACGACCTGGTGCGCGGCTCGCTCTCCTTCGAGCCGGAGAACGTGCCCGACTACGGCATCGTCCGGGCCAACGGCGCCCCGCTCTACACCCTGGTCAACCCGGTGGACGACGCCCTGATGGGCATCACCCACGTGCTGCGCGGCGAGGACCTGCTCTCCTCCACCCCCCGCCAGATCGCGCTGTACGCGGCGCTCGCGGACATCGGCGTCGGCAACGGGAGCACCCCGCGCTTCGGCCACCTGCCGTACGTGATGGGCGAGGGCAACAAGAAGCTCTCCAAGCGCGACCCGCAGGCCTCGCTCAACCTGTACCGCGAGCGCGGATTCATCCCCGAGGGCCTGCTCAACTACCTGTCGCTGCTGGGCTGGTCGCTCTCCGCGGACGACGACATCTTCAGCACCGAGCAGCTGGTGCAGGCGTTCGACATCGCGGACGTCAACGCCAACCCGGCCCGCTTCGACCTGAAGAAGTGCGAGCACATCAACGCCGAGCACCTGCGCAAGCTGGCGCCGGAGGACTTCGTCCGCCGCCTGGTGCCGTACCTGCAGGCGCCGGGCCTGCTGCCGGCCGAGCCCGGCACCGAGCAGCTCGACCTGCTCGCGAAGGTGGCGCCGCTCACCCAGGAGCGGATGGTCGTGCTGAGCGAGATCGTCAACATGGCCGGCTTCCTGTTCGTCGCCCCCGAGGACTTCGCCCTCGACCCGGACGACGCGGCCAAGGTGCTCACCGCGGACGCCCGTCCGGTGCTGGAGGCGAGCATCAAGGCGCTGGAGGCGCTGGAGGACTTCACCCCGGAGCCGATCCAGGCCGCGCTGCGCGAGGCGCTCGTGGACGGGCTGGGCATCAAGCCCAAGTTCGCCTTCACGCCGCTGCGGGTGGCCGTCACCGGCCGCCGGGTCTCCCCGCCGCTGTTCGAGTCGATGGAGCTGCTCGGACGCCCCGAGACGCTGCGCCGGCTGAACGCCGCCCTGGGCACCCTCCCCGGCGCCTGAGGCCCTGCCGCGGGCGGCCGCGGGCCCGGTGCTGACCTGGCCCGCAGCCGCCCCGGCCGCTGCCTGCGGTTATCGATTTTGGAGCCGCGCCCGGCATCGGGTAATGTTCTTTCTGCGCCGCCCGGGAGGGAACGGACGAGGGAGTGAAACCCCGTCGGGACCGACCGAGAGGCGCAACGCCGAGAAGGGCTCGCAAGGGCTCAACTCCGGTGGGGTATGGTGTAATTGGCAGCACGAGTGATTCTGGTTCATTTAGTCTAGGTTCGAGTCCTGGTACCCCAGCGCAGTACGAGCAGTACCGCAGTGCAGCAGTACAAATGAAGATCAAGCCCCCGTTGTGTAGCGGCCTAGCACGCTGCCCTCTCACGGCAGTAGCGCCGGTTCGAATCCGGTCGGGGGTACCAGAGCAGAAGCCGGTGGGCTCGCCCCATCGGCTGAACGCTTTGTTGGGGTATGGTGTAATTGGCAGCACGAGTGATTCTGGTTCATTTAGTCTAGGTTCGAGTCCTGGTACCCCAGCCAGAAAGTAGGAGCCCCGGAGATCCGGGGCTTTTCGCATTTCCGGACGCGGCGCTCCGGAGCCCGCCGGCGCCCACCGCGGAGACCGCCGACGACGACACGGAAAAGGGCCGGCCCCGGATTTCTCCGGGGC
>NZ_JBSGXP010000190.1:0-14460 GCF_053610105.1 Kitasatospora sp. NPDC054939
CGTTCCCCGGGCCCCCCCCGGGCCCCCCCCGCGGGGGGCCCCCCCCCCCCGGGGGGGCCGGCGCTCCGGCGTCCCACCACCCCGGCGCCCCGCCGACCGCCCCCGCCGGCCGTCCCGCGCCGGCCACGCCCGCCGACCTCCCCCGCCGGGCGACTCACCGGCCGCCCGGCGCTCCGTACGCCCGGAGGAAGACGCGCAGGCCGTCGGCGATGATCTCCTCGACCTCGGACTGCGGGAGCGGATGGGCGCCCCAGTACGAGCGGTGGGTGATCTCGGTGCCGGTGAGCAGGACGAAGTGCTGGGCGGCCCGCGCGGGGTCGGGTGCGTCCAGCAGGCCCCGGTCGGCCAGTTCGCCGAAGCGGCGGGCGAGTTCGTGGTGGACCGGGCGCGGTCCGGTGTCCTGCCAGCTCTCCAGGACGGCCTTCGGCAGGTGGCTCGCCTCGGCCTGGATCTGCCGGACCAGCGCGAAGTGCGCGGAGAACTCGGCGAGCGGCGTCACCCAGGCGAGGGCGAGTGCGCCGAGGTCCTCTTCCAGGTCGGTGACCTTGGCCATGCGCCGCTCTATCAGGTCGAGTTGGGCGTCCCGGACCTGCGCGGCACTCTCCTGGACGACGGTCCGGAAGAGCAGCTCCTTGCCGGTGAAGTGGTTGTAGATGGTGCGGGTGGAGACCCCGGCCTCGGCGGCGATGGCGTCGATGCTCGCCCGGCTGTAGCCGTCCCGCCCGAAGACCGTGCGGGCGGCCCGGGTGATGGCCTCGCGCTTCTCGGTGAGGCCGCGGCGGGGGCGGGCGGCGGGCTCTTCGTGCTGGTCGGTCATGGGGGCGCCTCCAGGTTTGCAGTGACCGTTGTACTTATTGCCATGCACGTTGTACTTTACCTGACGTGCCGTCGGAACGAACCCCGACGGACCGACCACTTCGTTTCTGGGAGACACTCATGTCCGTTGCCCCGCACCGCGTCGCCGTCATCGTCGCCAGCAACCGCCCCGGCCGCTTCGCCCCCACCGTGTCCGACTGGTTCGTCCGCACCGCGGAGCACCGCGAGGACCTCGAACTGGACGTCATCGACCTGGCCGAGCACCCGCTGCCGCACCTGGGCGAGGAGCACACCCCCGAGCAGGCCGCGGTCGCCGCCGGGCTCTCGGCCCGCCTCGCCGAGGCCGACGCCTTCGTGGTCGTCACCCCCGAGTACAACCACAGCTTCCCGGCCGTCCTGAAGAACGCCATCGACCACCACCGCGCCGAGTGGCAGGCCAAGCCGGTCGGCTTCGTCTCGTACGGCGGCCTCGGCGGCGGGCTGCGCGCGGTGGAGCAGCTGCGGCTGGTCTTCGCCGAGCTGCACGCGGTGACCGTGCGCGACTCTGTGAGCTTCCACAGCGCCTGGGCGCTCTTCGACGACAACGGCGAGCTGCTCGAACCGGCCGTCCCGACCGGTGCCACCAAGGGCATGCTCGACCAGCTCACCTGGTGGTCCCGGGCGCTGCGCGAGGCCCGCGCCGCCCGTCCGTACGGCGCCTGACCCGGCCCGCTCCGGCCGACACCGACCAGAACCGTTCCGGGGGGATCCGATGAGCACCGCAGAAGCCGCCACCACCGCCGAGACCACCGCGACTGCCGGTAGCGCCAAGACCGCAGCCGCCAAGGCTGCAGCCGCCCCCGGCCCGGCCACCGCCCCGGCGGCCGCCAGCGCGCCCGACCGGCAGCCGGAGGGCCCGCGGATCGCCGCGATCGGTACGGTCGTCGTCCTCGGCTCGCTGATGGCCGTCCTCGACACCACGATCGTCAACGTCGCCCTCAACCACCTCGCCGAGGGCTTCCACGCCCCGCTCTCCGCCATCCAGTGGGTGACCACCGGCTACACCCTGGCGCTGGCCACCGTCACCCCGGTGACCGCCTGGGCGATCGGCCGCTTCGGCACCCGGCGGCTCTACCTCACCGCCATCGCCCTGTTCGTCCTCGGCTCGGTGCTGGCCGGCGCCGCCTGGAACGCCCCCTCGCTGATCGCGTTCCGGGTGCTGCAGGGGCTCGGCGGCGGCATGCTGGTGCCGGTCGGCATGACGATCCTGGTCCGGGCGGCCGATCCGAGCCGTACCGGGCGGACGATGAGCATCATGGGCCTGCCCGTCCTGGTCGGCCCGCTGGCCGGACCGGTGGTCGGCGGCTGGCTGGTAGACGAGATCTCCTGGCGCTGGATCTTCCTGATCAACCTGCCGCTGGGGGTCCTCGCACTGGTCCTGGCCGCGAGGCTGCTGCCCCGCGACGGCGCGGCCGGCCCCGGTCGGCGGCTCGACCTGCCCGGCCTGCTGATGCTCTCCCCGGGGCTGGCCGCCCTCATCTACGGTCTGGCCACCGGCGCCGAGAACGGCGGCCTCGCCCGGCCCGCCACCCTGGTGCCGACGCTGGCGGGTGCGGCACTGGTGACCGGCTTCGTCGTCCGCGCGCTCACTACCCGGAGCGCGCTGCTGGACCTGCGACTGCTCGGCCGGCGCTCGTTCGCCGCGCCGGCCGCGACCATGGCGCTGTTCGTCAGCGGCTACTTCGGCTCGATGATGCTGCTGCCGCTCTACTACCAGCTGATCCGCGGGCAGAGCGCCACCGACGCCGGCCTGCTGGGCATTCCGCAGGCGCTGGCGACCGGCATCACCATGCAGTTCGCCGGGCGGCTGGTCGACCGGGTCGCCCCCGGCCGGGTGGTGCTCACCGGGGCCGCCGTCGCCACGTCCGGCTTCCTGGCGTTCACCGTCCAGCTCACCGAGGCCGTCCCGTACTGGCGGCTGGTCGCCGCGCTCGTGGTGATGGGGATCGGCGTCGGTACGACCCTGATGCCCGCGATGGCCACCGCGACTCGGAGCGTCTCGGCCGACGAGGTGCCCGCGGCGAGCACCATGATGACGATCATCCAGCAGATCGGCAGCTCGGTCGGCACCGCCGCGGTGTCGGTCCTGCTCACCGCGGCGCTCGCGGACCGGCTGCCCGGGGGCGGCGGGATCGGGGCGGTGCACGCCCTGCCGGCCGCCGAGCGGACAGCCCTTGGCCCGGACCTGGCCGACGCCTTCCAGCACACCTACCTCTGGGCCGTCGCCCTGCTCGGGCTGGCCCTGCTGCCCGCGCTGCTGCTGCCCCGCCGCACCGCGGAGCGCTGACCGGAGAACCCGGCGAGAACGCCAATTACCCACCCCCTGGCGAAACTTCACCAAACCCCCACCGTGCCGACGCGCACCCCGTACGCTGAATCCGGTACCGGTGGGGGCCGGAACCGCAGCCCGACCGGGCGGCCAGGGCGGGGCCGGGTCGGCACCCGGACGGCAGTGCCACCGCCCGCCCGGCCGCCGACCGGCCTGAGCAGGGGGGAAGTGACGATGGGGCGAATCCGCGTCCTGGTGGTCGACGACCACCGGATCTTCGCCGAGGCGCTCGCCACGGCACTCGCCGCCGAGCCCGACGTCGACGTCGGTGCCGCGGGCAGTGCAGCCGCCGCCGACCGGGCGCTGGAGCGCGCCGCGACCGAGGGCCGCCCCTACGACGTCGTCCTGATCGACGCGGACCTCGGTGCCGAGGCCGCACCCGCCGCCCCCCGCCGCCGGACCGCCGTCGAGACCGCGTCCGAGGCGGCCCGCCGCCGCCCGCCGCCGACCGTGCCCGCCCCGCGCCGCCCGCCCTCGCCGTACGGCGCCGCCGTGCCGGCCGCCGCCCCCGCCGGACCGCCGCAGACCGCCGCGCACCCCGTCCCCGAGCGCGGACCGGACGGCATCGGCGCGCTCGCCCGGATCCGCCGCAACCACCCGGGCCTGCGGGCCGTCGTCCTGGCCACCGCCGACGACGCCCACCGCGCGGCCCGCGCCCTGCACGCGGGCGCCACCGGCTGGGTGGCGAAGGAGAGTTCACTCGCCCGGCTGCTCAGTGTCGTCCGGGGCGTGCTGCGCGACGAGACGCACCTGCCGCCCGCGCTGCTCACCGGGGTGATCCGGGAGCTCACCACCGCCCGCCGCGACCGCACCGAGAGCGAGCGGCTGGTGGACACGCTGACCCCGCGGGAGAAGCAGATCCTGCACTGCATGGTGGCGGGCCTCGGCCGGCAGGCCGTCGCCGAGCGGCTGTACCTCTCCCCGCACACCGTCCGCACCCACATGCAGAACGTCCTCGGCAAGCTCGGGGTGCACTCCACCCTCGCCGCCGTCGCTGTCGCCCGCCGGGCCGGCATCAGTCCGGACGGGACGGCGCCGCCACCCGCACCGCCCTCCGTCGCCTCGGGCACCGCACCCGGCGCCGGCTGAGCCAGCTGCACGTCAGCAGTCCCGAAACACCCAGGTACCGACACCGCCAGGTCCGACAGGTCAGGGAAAACCGGAGGACAGATGTCGCCACACAGCACTTCCGCACGCCCGCACGCGGCCGGCACCACCCCGCCGGCGGGCCTGCGCACCCTCGTCGTGGGCGCCGGGGCCGCCGGCTCCGCCCTGGTCCGCGACCTCGGGCGCACCCCGGAGTTCGGGCTCTCCCCGATCGGCCTGCTCGACGACGACCCCGCCAAGGCCGGCCGGAGCGTCGGCGGCGTCCCCGTGCTCGGGACCCTCGCCGAGCTGACCGCCCTGGCCGTGCGCCACCGGGCCCAGGTCGTGGCGCTGGCCATCCCCGGCCTCGCCCCGCAGCGGGTCCGGGCGCTGGCGACCGCCGCCGCTGCCGCCGGGGCCGCCGTCCGCTACCTGCCGTCGTTCCTGGCCGCGCTCCGCCGCGAGGTGGTCGGCTCCGACATGCGCAGCCTGGACGTCAACCGGTTGATCGGGCGGCACGAGGTGCACGTGGTCTCGGCGGACGTCCGCGACATCATCGAGGGCCGGCGGGTGCTGGTGACCGGCGCCGGCGGGTCGATCGGCAGCGAACTGTGCCGCCAGGTCCACGCGTTCAACCCGGGCGCGCTGTACATGCTCGACCACGACGAGTCGAACCTGCACCGGCTCCAGCTGGATATCTGGGGCGAGGCCCTGCTGACCGACGAGTCGCTGGTGATCGCCGACATCCGGGACCGCCCGCGGATCCAGCAGATCTTCCGGGACCTCAAGCCGGACGTGGTCTTCCACGCGGCCGCCCACAAGCACCTGCCGCTGCTGGAGCGCCATCCGAGCGAGGCGGTCAAGTCCAATGTGCTGGGCACGGACCACCTGGTGGAGGCGGCACTGGCCACCGGCGTCGAGCGCTTCGTCCTGATCTCCACCGACAAGGCCGCCGATCCGACCTCGGTGCTGGGGGCCAGCAAGCGGCTCGCCGAGCTGATCGTCCAGGCGAACGCCACGGACGCGCGCAACCTGGGCACCGGGGTGTTCTCGGCGGTGCGCTTCGGCAACGTGCTGGGTTCGCGCGGTTCGCTGCTGTCGGTGCTGGCCGAGCAGTTGCGCAGCGGGGGGCCGGTGACCGTCACCCACCCCGACGTGACCCGCTTCTTCATGACGATCGAGGAGGCCGTGGGCCTGGTGCTGGAGTCCGGCCGGATGGCGCGCGGCGGCGAGGTCTTCGTGCTCGACATGGGGGAGCCGGTGCGGATCGTCGACCTGGTGCACAACTTCGCCGAGCAGGTGCAGCTGGGCCCGGACGAGGTGGAGATCCGCTACACCGGGCTGCGGGCCGGGGAGAAGCTCAACGAGGCGCTGTTCTCCGAGGCCGAGGAGCGGCTGGCGACCGCGCACGCCAGGATCTACGCGACGGTCGCCGACCACTCGGCCGGCCCGGACGACCTCGCGGGCGGGCTGACCGGACTGTACGAGGCCGCGGCGGGCAACTGCGACGACGAGGTGCGCCGCCGGCTGGCCGAACTGCTGCCCGGCTACCGCAGCACCGGGTCGGCGCCGGCGCAGACCCCGGTGCCGGCGCTCGCGACGCCGTACCCCGACGGGTTCTGAGCACGGGGTCGGGGGCGCCCGGCCGGCGCGGCGGAGGGCGGTGGCGGCCGGGTGGTCAGCCGGGGATGTTGTCGAAGGGGGCGACCAGCTGCCGCAGCAGTCCGGCGAGTTCGCCCTGCTGGCCGGCGGTGAGCTGGGCGAGCAGTTCCCGCTCGTGCGCGAGGAGTCCGGCGAGTGCCTGGTCGGCGCGGTCGCGGCCGTCGTCGGTCAGCCGGACGAGGACGCCGCGCCGGTCGTCGGGGTCGGGCAGCCGCTTGACCAGGCCCTTGCCGGTGAGGCGGTCGATCCGGTTGGTCATCGTGCCGGAGGTGACCAGGGTCTGGGTGAGCAGCTGGCCGGGGGAGAGCTGGTAGGGGGTGCCGGCCCGGCGCAGGGCGGTCAGGACGTCGAACTCCCAGGGCTCCAGGCCGTGCTCGGCGAAGGCGATCCGGCGCGCGCGGTCCAGGTGCCGGGCGAGCCTGCTGACCCGGCTGAGGACCTCAAGCGGCTCCACGTCGAGGTCGGGGCGCTCTCGGCGCCATGCTGCGACCAGGCGGTCGACCTCGTCCTCCATGACGATCAGTGTATCGGGGGATGTGTCGATGTGAAGTCTCTTGACATCGAGAAATGTAACGTGGAAGCTGCCGTCGAATATCTTGATGTCGAGATACTTGTGAGGGTGATCATGGTCGACTCGGTCTGGGACCCGCAGCAGTACCTGCGCTTCGCCGACGAACGGACCCGCCCGCTGCGCGACCTGCTCGCCCGCGTCCCCGCGATCCCGCACGAACCCGTCGCCACCGTCCTGGACATCGGCTGCGGCCCGGGCAACTCCACCGCCGTCCTGCGTGAACTGTGGCCCGCCGCCCGGATCACCGGCGTCGACAGCTCCCCCGAGATGCTCGCCACCGCCCGCGCCGAGGGCGAGCCCACCGCCGACTACCTGCTCGCCGACGCCCGCGGCTACGACCCCGCGCCCGCCCGGCCCGACCTCATCGTGTCCAACGCCACCCTGCAGTGGATCCCCGGCCACCTCGACCTGCTGCCCCGCTGGATCGCCGCCCTGCCGCCCGGCGGCGTGTTCGCCCTCCAGGTCCCCGGCAACTTCGACGCGCCCAGCCACACCGCGCTCGCCGAACTGCGCCGCAGCCCCCGCTGGCGCGGCCTCCTCGGCGACGGCGCCGACCGGGCCGGCGTCCACGAGCCCGCCGTCTACCTGCGGGCCCTCGCGGACGCGGGCGCCCGGCCGGACGTCTGGGAGACCACCTACACCACGCTGCTCACCGGCGCGGACCCGGTCCTGGAGTGGGTCAAGGGCACCGCCCTGAGGCCCGTCCTCACCCGCCTCGCCGACCCGGCCGACCGGGCCGCCTTCCTCACCGAGTACGGGGCCCTGCTGCGCGCCGCCTACCCGGCCGGGCCGCACGGCACGGTCTTCCCGTTCCGGCGGATCTTCGCGGTGGCGACCCGCCCGCTCTGAGCCGGGGCCGCGTACGAGGGGGTGCTACCCCTTGCGCTCGCCGACCAGCTTCGGGTGGCGCTCCAGGCCCTCCAGCCCGTGCCAGGCGAGGTTCACCAGGTGCGCGGCCACCTCGGCCTTGCCGGGCTTGCGCACCTCCAGCCACCACTGGCCGGTCAGCGCGACCATGCCGACCAGCATCTGCGAGTACATCGGGGCCAGCCGCGGGTCGAAGCCCCGGGACTTGAACTCCAGCCCGAGGATGTCCTCCACCTGCGTCGCGATGTCGCTGATCAGCGAGGCGAAGGTGCCGGTCGACTGGGCGACCGGGGAGTCCCGCACCAGGATCTTGAACCCGTCCGTGGAGGTGTCGATGTAGTCCATCAGCGCGAAGGCGGCCTGCTCCAGCAGCTCCCGGGAGTGGCCGCCGGTCAGCGCCCCGGTCACCATGTCCAGCAGCAGCTGCATCTCCCGGTCGACGACGACCGCGTACAGCCCCTCCTTGCCCCCGAAGTGCTCGTACACCACCGGCTTCGACACCCCGGCCCGCTCGGCGATCTCCTCCACCGACGTCCCGTCGTAGCCCCGCTCCGCGAACACCGCGCGACCGATCTCCAGCAGCTGCTCGCGCCGCTGCTTGCCGGTCATCCGCACCCGGCCGCCCCGCCGCCGGGCCGCCGGCGCCGCACCGTTCGCGCCGGCCGCCGCCTCCCCCGACGGGGCCTGCGCCCTCGAACTCTCCCGACCGCCTGTGCTGTCTGCGCTGCTCCCGTTCACCCCTACATCATGCTGCAGGCGCGGCCTCATGCGGCGCGGCGGGCGGCGATCCGCTGTGCGTCGGGCCAGCGGACGTCCCGGACCCAGCCGGCCAGCTCGAACCAGCGGATCAGCCGGGCCGAGGAGTCGATCTGTCCACGGAGCACCCCGTGTCGGGCGGAGGTCGGGTCGGCGTGGTGCAGGTTGTGCCAGGACTCGCCGCAGGAGAGCACCGCCAGCCACCAGACGTTGCCGGAGCGGTCCCGGGAGCGGAACGGCCGCTCGCCCACCGCGTGGCAGATGGAGTTGATCGACCAGGTGACGTGGTGCAGCAGCGCGACCCGGACCAGCGAGCCCCAGAAGAAGGCGGAGAGCGCGCCCTGCCAGGACCACGTGACCAGCCCGCCCACCAGCGGCGGCACCAGCAGCGAGATCGTCGTCCAGAGCCAGAACAGCCGGGAGATCCGCCTTATGGCCGGGTCGCGCACGAGGTCCGGCGCGTACTTGAGCTGCGGGGTCTGCTCCTCGTCGAAGAGCCAGCCCATGTGCGCCCACCACAGGCCCTTCAGCAGCGCCGGGATGGACTCCCCGTAGCGCCAGGGCGAGTGCGGGTCGCCCTCCTTGTCGCTGTAGCGGTGGTGCTTGCGGTGGTCCGCCACCCAGCGCACCAGCGGCCCCTCGATGGCCAGGCTGCCGGCCACCGCGAGGCCCAGCCGGACCGCCCGGTTGGCCTTGAAGGCGCCGTGGGTGAAGTAGCGGTGGTAGCCGACCGTGATGCCGTGGCAGGTGAGGAAGTACATGACGACGCCGATCGCCACGTCCGTCCACCCCAGGCCCCAGCCCCAGGCGACCGGGACGGCGGCCAGCAGGGCGGCGAAGGGTACGGCGATGAACAGCCCGAGCGCCACGCGCTCGGCCAGCCCCTGCTTCTCGCCGCCGCGGGTGGCGGACAGCAGCTGCGGGGCCGGTGCGTCGGAGGGTTCGGGCGCGGGAACGGCGCGCGCCTCGCCGGCCTGGACGGTCATGGTGCATCCCTTGGGGGAGGGGAGCGGAGCCTACGTGGGCGTAACCTACGGCATCGTAGGTTGGCGGTGCCGGGGAAGGGAATACGCAGCCGGTCACGCTTTCGGTGAATTCACCCGACTGGATGGATGAACGGCGGGTCCGCGCCCACCTGCGGTTCCCGCCGCTGCTGCTCCGTCAGGGGGGCGGGTGCGGCCGTTCCGCGCCCCGGTTCCCGGGGTGCGCAGGCGCCTAGCAGATACCCATGGCCGGGTCGACTCGGGTAGGGTCTGAGTGACTGTCCGCCGTGGTGTAATGGCAGCACAGGGCCCTTTGGAGGCCTTTGTCTGGGTTCGAATCCTAGCGGCGGAGCCAGCTGTCGCCCGCATTTCGGGCGTATCATGCCGCCCCCGGTATTGTCGGGGCCGTTCGGCGGACTGTGCGAAGGCGACCGGCCTGGGTCCTCGCCGGGCCGCTCTGCCCTCCCTGTGAACCGACCGAGGAGCCTCCCCCCGTGAGTGCCAGTTCGCCTGCCGCCGTTGTCGTGCTTGCCGCCGGTGGCGGGACCCGGATGAAGTCCAACAGCCTGCCCAAGGTGCTGCACGAGGTGTGCGGGCGCTCGCTGGTCGGGCACGCGGTGGCCGCCGCCGCCGAGTTGACACCGGAGCAGCTGGTCGTCGTGGTCGGGCACCTGCGCGAGAAGGTGCAGGAGCACCTGGCCGCGCACTACCCGGCCGCCCGCCCGGTGGTGCAGGCCGAGCAGCGCGGCACCGGCCACGCGGTGCGCACGGCGCTGGAGGCGCTGGCCGCCGACGGCGTGGAGCTGGACGGCACCGTGATCGTCACCACCGGCGACGCGCCGCTGCTGACCGGCGCCACCCTGGGGGCGCTCGCCCGGGCGCACGCCGAGCAGGGCAACGGCGTGACCGTGCTGACCGCCGTCGTGCCGGACCCGTTCGGCTACGGCCGCATCCTGCGGGACGAGGCGGACGGCGCGGTGGCGGCGATCGTGGAGGAGAAGGACGCCTCCGACGCCCAGCGCGCGATCGACGAGATCAACTCCGGCGTCTTCGCCTTCGACGCCAAGCTGCTGGCCGAGGCGCTCTCCCGGGTGACCACCGACAACGTGCAGGGCGAGGAGTACCTCACCGACACCCTGGAGATCCTGCGCACCGCCGGCCACCGGGTCGGCGCCGTGGTCGCGGCCGACCACCGGGACATCCTCGGCATCAACGACCGGGTGCAGCTGGCGCAGGCCCGCCGGCTGCTGAACGACCGCCTGCTGGAGCGGGCGATGCGCGCGGGCGTCACCGTGGTGGACCCGGCGACCACCTGGTTCGACGTCCAGGTCAGCTACGAGCCCGACGCGGTGGTGCTGCCGAACACCCAGCTGCACGGCACCACCCACCTGGGCGAGGGCAGCGAGGTCGGCCCGAACTCGACCCTGCGGGACACCCTGATCGGCGCCGGCGCCCGGGTGAGCAACACCACCGCGGACCGCGCCGAGGTCGGCGAGCAGGCGACGGCGGGCCCGTACGCGTACCTGCGCCCGGGGGCGAAGCTGGCCCGCAAGGCGAAGGTCGGCACCTACGTCGAGGTGAAGAACTCGGAGCTGGGCGAGGGCGCCAAGGTCCCGCACCTCTCCTACATCGGCGACGCGACGATCGGCGAGGGCACCAACATCGGCGCGGCCTCGGTGACCGTGAACTACGACGGGGTGAACAAGCACCGCACGGTGATCGGCGCGCACTGCCGGACCGGGTCGGACAACATGTTCATCGCGCCGGTGACGGTCGGTGACGGCGCCTACACCGCGGCCGGCTCGGTCATCAGCTCCGACGTACCGGCCGGTTCGCTGGGCGTCGCCCGTGCACAGCAGCGCAACATCCCCGGGTGGGTGGAGCGCAAGCGCCCGGGCACCGCATCGGCGCAGGCCGCGGCTGCCGCGGCGGAAGGGGCCCCGGAGGCCTGACGGGGCCGGTGGGGGTCGGGCGGGGCTCCGGACGGCGTCCGAGGGGCGGTCCCGGGGCGGACGGTTTCCGCGGAGACGCGTAACCTGGTGGTCATACGTACGCCACTGGGTCACTGCCTGTGCCCGGCGTACCGACAATCCCCCGACCTCCATTGCCGACGGGCCCGCGCGGCCTGCCTGCGGTGCGGACGGGTTCAGCGTCAGCAACGCGAGGAGACGGTGCAGTGAGCGGGATCACGACGTCGGGTGAGAAGAAGCTGAAGCTCTTCTCCGGCCGTGCCCACCCGGAGCTGGCGAGGGAGGTGGCCGAGGCGCTGGAGGCGGAGCTGGTCCCGACCAAGGCCCTCGACTTCGCCAATGGCGAGATCTACGTCCGCTTCCTGGAGTCGGCCCGCGGCGCGGACTGCTTCGTGATGCAGAGCCACACGGCTCCGATCAACCAGTGGATCATGGAGCAGCTGATCATGATCGATGCTCTGAAGCGGGCCTCCGCCCGGAGCATCACCGCGATCCTGCCCTTCTACGGCTACGCCCGCCAGGACAAGAAGCACCTCGGCCGCGAGCCCATCTCGGCCCGCCTGGTCGCTGACCTGCTGCGCCAGGCCGGTGCCGACCGCCTGATGGCGGTGGACCTGCACACCGCGCAGATCCAGGGCTTCTTCGACGGCCCGGTGGACCACCTGTTCGCGCTGCCGCTGCTGGCGGACTACGTGGGCGAGCGGGTCGACCGCGAGCGGCTGACCATCGTCTCGCCGGACGCCGGCCGGGTGAAGGTGGCCGACCAGTGGTGCGACCGCCTGGGCGCGCCGCTGGCGATCATCCACAAGCGCCGCGACATGACGCAGGCGAACACCATCCTGTCGGCCGAGGTGGTCGGTGACGTCAAGGGCCGGGTCTGCGTCCTGGTCGACGACATGATCGACACCGCGGGCACCATCTGCGCCGCCGCCGACGCGCTGTTCGAGAACGGCGCCGCCGACGTGCTGGTGGCGGCGACCCACGGCGTGCTGTCCGGCCCGGCCGCGGACCGCCTGAAGAACTCGCGGGTGAGCGAGTTCGTGTTCACCAACACCCTGCCGACCCCGGCCTCGCTGCAGCTGGACAAGATCACCACGCTGTCGATCGCCCCGTCGATCGCCGCGGCGATCCGCGAGGTGTTCGAGGAGGGCTCGGTCACGAGCCTGTTCGAGGGCGTGCACTGACGAAGTGCCGTGCGGGCGGCCCCGGTCCGGTGCGGACCGGGGCCGCCGCCGATTTCGCGGGACGGCGCTGCTGCGGTTAGACTCGTGAAACTGCTCGGCGAGGGATGCCGTGTGCCCGTTCCGCGGGTGCCCGCTCCGTGATCGACGCGCTGTCGGTGCCGGTTTCCGGCCCGGCAGAGGTCGTACGCCGCCGAGTGACCCCCGAACGTTTGTGGGTGTGGTCCCGGCGGTTTTTCGCGTTGCCTGCACCCCCGCGCAGTTTCCACGAGGAGTGCAGTCGTGTCCGAGATCCGTATTGCCGCTGAGACCCGTTCCGAGTTCGGCAAGGGCGCTGCCCGCCGCGCCCGCCGCGCCGGCTTCGTCCCCGGTGTCGTCTACGGCCACGGCCACGCCCCGGTCCACCTGAACCTTCCGGGCCACGACCTGATGATGGCGCTCAAGACCCCGAACGCCCTGCTGGTCGTCCCGATCGAGGGCAAGGACGAGTACGTCCTGCCGAAGGCCGTGCAGCGCGAGGCCATCAAGCGCACCATCGAGCACGTCGACCTGCTGCTCGTGAAGCGCGGCGAGAAGGTCACCGTCGAGATCCCGGTCCACACCGAGGGCGAGCTGGCCCCCGGCGGCAACCTGGTCGAGAACGTCCTGGTCTCCCTGCCGATCGAGGCCGAGGCCACCCACCTGCCCGAGGCCGTCACCGTCTCGGTCGAGGGCCTGGAGGCCGGCGCCTCGATCCACGCCAAGGACATCACCCTGCCCAAGGGCGTCTCCCTGGCCGTCGACGCCGACGCCGTCGTCATCCAGGTCATCGCCGCCCAGGCCGCCCCGGCCGAGGAGGAGGCCCCCGAGGCCGAGGGCGCCGAGGCCTGAGCCCCGCACCCAGCGTGAGACCGCTGCCCCGGTCGCTCCCGTCGGAGCGCCCGGGGCAGCGGTGCGTCCGGGATGATGGCGGTGAACGTGAGCGCGAGGAGCGGTGGGATGGCTGAGGACGTGTACGAGGGCCCCTGGCTGGTCGTGGGGCTGGGCAACCCGGGGGAGCAGTACGCCCGGAACCGGCACAACATCGGCTTCATGGTGGTCGACCTGCTGGCCCAGCGGATGGGCGCGAAGTTCAAGGCGCACAAGAGCCGGGCGCAGGTCGCGGAGGGCCGGCTGGCGGGCCGCCGGGTGGTGCTCGCCAAGCCGATGTCGTTCATGAACCTGTCCGGCGGCCCGGTGACCGCGCTGCGCGACTTCTACAAGGCGCCGGCCTCGGCCCTGGTCGCGGTCCACGACGAGCTGGACATCGACTACGCGGCGCTGCGGCTGAAGCTCGGCGGCGGCGACAACGGCCACAACGGCCTGAAGTCGATCACCAAGTCGCTCGGCCCGGACTACCACCGGGTGCGCTGCGGCATCGGCCGCCCGCCCGGCCGGATGGAGGTGGCGGACTTCGTGCTGAAGGACTTCTCCGCCACCGAGCGCAAGGAGCTGGAGTGGTTCGTGGACCGCTCGGCCGACGCGGTGGAGGCGCTGCTGACGGAGGGCCTGGAGCGCGCCCAGGGCACCTACAACTCCTGAGGACTGATCCGGCGTCAGCTACCGGCGGGTGTGGCGGCGGTCGAACGCAACGGTCGTACAACGCTTGGGCGTCCGCGGCTGAATCGGTGTGAGAAGCCCGGGACGGATCCGATAGCGTCGGGCGGGTACGCGAACGGGGTCCTGGGGAGTTCTCGATGCGGAGTTTGCGGCGGGTGCGGCACCTGCGACGGGTCCGCGTGACCCACCTGAGGCAGTTGGGCCGCCGGGTCGGCAAGGCTGGCGCGCTGGGGACGGCGGGGGCGCTCGGCGCGGCCGGGGTGCTGCTGTCGGGTGCCGGTGCGGCGCAGGCGGAGTCGGTCGCGGAGCCGGATCCGGGTGTGGTGTCCCCGGAGCCGGCCGCGGCGCAGTTCGCCCCCGTGCTCGGCGGCCCGGTCGGCGGGGACGCCGGCCTGCTGGCGGTCGGCGGCGGCCTGGTGGTCGCGGCCGGCGGGGCCGCGCTCTGGGTGAAGCGCCGCCGGACCGGTGGCGCCGGGTAGCGGTCGTACGGACGTGGTGGGGCCGGTGCCCGGGGGTGTAGCCCGGCCCCCCCCCCCGGCGGGTGCGGGGGGGGGCTTGTAAAAAAAAAACAACCCACCACAACGCCACTGATATGGGTTTGGGGGGTATGGGTGGGAATGTG
>NZ_JBSGXP010000191.1:0-14225 GCF_053610105.1 Kitasatospora sp. NPDC054939
TCCACGCCCGCACCGACGCCACCCTCCTCCTCCTCGGCGGCACCCCCTTCGACGAGAAACTCGTCATGTGGTGGAACTTCATCGGCCGCACCGGCGAGGAGATCGCCCAGGCCCGCACCGACTGGGAAACCGGCACGCGCTTCGGCCAGGTCCACGGCTACGACGGCCCCCGCCTGAACGCCCCGGCACTGCCGGCGACACCGCTGAAGCCGCGCGGACGGGTGCGCTGACCTGCAACGATGCTTGAGTGTCCGGCGCCCCATCGCACCCTCCACCAGGTCCGGTTGCCGGAGCCAGGTGCGGCAGAACACCTTGAGCAGCTGCACCATCCCGGAGACAACGCCGACCAGGCCGGCAACCGCATGGAACGCGGCTCCCGCGGCGGCCGCCCGCCGAAGTCCGACCCGCAGGACTACAAGGCCCGACATGCGGTTGAGTGCGGCATCAACCGCCTCAAGAGACACCGGGCTGTCGCCACGCGCTACGACAAGCTCGCGGTTCGCTACGAGGCGGCGGTCCTCGTAGCTGCCATCAATGAGTGGCTCCGAGCAGTGCATTCGAACCGCCTCCATGGGGGAGGCGAAATCGGCTCGCCGCGCCGGTGGACCAGGTGGCAGGGTGCGACGCATGACGCCCCAGCATCAGATTCGTGCCGACTACGACGCTCACACGATCGTGGTCTATCAGGCGTACTCGCCTGCCATCGCTGACGCGGCGCTGCGGGCGGACCGCTTCGTTGCGCCGTTCTCCTTCCACCGGATGACGTGGATCAAGCCGTCGTTCATGTGGCTGATGCACCGCAGCAACTGGGCCCGCAAACCGGGTCAGGAACGTGTTCTCGCAGTGCGGATCACCCGGGAGGGCTGGGAGGACGCCCTGTCCCAGGCCGTGCTGACGACCGCCGACCCGGCGGCCGTCGCCCAGGCAGCCGTACATGTCCAGTGGGACCCGGAACGCTCGCCGCGCGGAGCGGCACTGAATCACTACAGCATCCAGGTCGGCATCGGCCGCCACCTGATCCGCACGTTCACCGACGACTGGATCGTCAGCCTCACCGACCTCACACCCCAAGTCCGCAAAGCCTCGGCACTGATACAAACCGGGCACACCGCCAAAGCACAACGGCTGTTTCCTACGGAGCGCACCTACCCAATCCCTCAGACCCTGCAAGATGTCGTTTCCCCAGGTAGATGACAGGGAACTCGTGAGGGGCCGCCCACGGCCACCGTGATACGAGCACTTTCGATACACGTCCTAGCGGCGATGGTCAGCCATCGATTGCCGATGTCGGCGCCGTCGAGCACGGTCGGCGTGGGTTACCCGATCCCAGCCGATGTCCCGCTCGACGACTACACCAGCGTGACCATCTGGTGCGACCGCTTCGACGTCTCCTTCGGCGCCGCCGAGCTCAGCCGAATCTGACCCGCCGGGCCGCGTGGCCCACCAGCCCCGCAGCCCAACGGCCCGATGCGTGCGGGGCGCGGGTCCGCGATGCCGGCTACGACCCTGCCCTGCGCCAGCTCGGCAACCGCCTCGTCGGCATCCTCCACGGATGCCTCAAGACCCGCACCGTCCATGACGAGGCAGCCGCCTGGTCGCACCACGCAACCCTCGCCCCAGCCGCTTGAGGACCCAACGCCATGGGATGTCTGATCAGGGGTGTCCGTCGAAGCGAATCAAGCCCAAGTCGACATGGAGGATCTGGAGGCGGAGGCGGTCGAAGCGGGCACGGCCGCGTCCATCCCTTGTGATCCGTTCAGCGATCTGCCGCCGCGGGACCTCCCTCCTTCCCGCTCGACGGATCGCCGGAGCTGCAGGCTCATTCCAGTCGAGGGGACGTGACGCGATCGTGCAGTTCCGCCCACGCAGACGAAGCCGCGCGCAGGGCGTCCGGAGGCAGCTCCTGCGCCGGGACACCCGGTCCCAGCGATTGGAGGGCCGCGTCGAGCCGTTGACCTGTCGTACGCAGTGCGCCAGTCAGCTCTGTGCCGGACTCTGCCAGCCGGTCGAGGCCCGACACTCTTGCGACTGCCGCCTGGCGCACCTTCGCCGCGAGCGTGTCCGCAGCCTTCAGGCACTCGGCGAAGCGGGCCGCGATCAGTTCCCGCCCTTGGGAGACCTCGTCCGTGGCCGAGCCGTCGAACCGCGACAGCAACGCTGCGATGTAGCCTGCCGTACTGGCCAGCGTCGTCTGCAACATCGCCGATGCATATGACAGTTCGTCCAGCGAGCGCCGCGCGTCCGGCCCGCGTGCGCTGCCGGAAGCAGCAGTTCATCAGACGATGTTCCCCATCTGCCAAACTACTCGGATGATTGTCAGACTTACACGCGAGCAAGACTTCCCTGCTCTTCTTGACTTGGCAGCTCAGGTGGAGCACTGGTTCGGGCCGATGGTGGAGAGTCCCGGATTCCGCAGTGCCGTGGACCTGCACCTTCGTCGGTCCACGGCGCTCGTCGCCGTCTCGGGGTCGGATGTTCTCGGCGGTCTGCTGTTCGGAATCGAAGCCCCGACGTACCACGTCCACTGGCTGGTCGTCTCGGAGAAGGAACGCGGGACGGGCGTCGGTCGTGCACTGATGGCGGACGCGGAACGCAGGTTCGTTCGGGGTCCGGGCAGCATCGAGGTGATCACCTTTGGGACCGACCATCCGGGCGCAGTCGCCAGCGGTGCACGCGCCTTCTACGAGCGCCTCGGCTTCTGCCCGGCCGAGTCAGCCGAGCCGGGCCCGGAAGGCGGTTCACGGCAGGTCTATCGCCGGGCTGTCCTCTGACGCAGGCAAGAGCTTGTGTTGGCGACCACCACATGCAGGCGGTCACTGGTGGTTTGCGTCGGCTCACCCGACGAGGTAGCGGCGCTGCCCACCGTGGTGCCACCCGGAGGCGGCGCATTTCAGGGTCGCAGGATCGGCGAACGAGAAGGTGCCGAACGACAACCGCTCGGCGGCACCCGGCCTGTCGGAGCTGTCACGAGGGTGAGCGGGGCAACCGTCCCTCGGCGAACGGGGTCGGCAGGGTGCCGGCGCCCCGCCAGGAGTCTGCCGGCCCCGCTCACAGGCGACGCCGACGCTGCTCATCCCCAACCGTGGCTCAACCAAAGGCGATGTCGGCGATGACGGCAGGGTCGACATGCTGCGGAGTGCCGTATTCGGCGGGGGTGGACGGTCCTGCGCCGGGGAAGAACAGGTGGTTCCCCGTCGAAGCGCCACCGACCGGGACCGGTACCGACAACACCGCCACGGGCAGCCGGAGCCCGGGGCCCAGTAGCTGAGACCGGCTGGATCCCGCAGTCGCACCGGAGCGTCAGAGCACGCTCCACAGAGCGATCGCGAACACCGCGGTGACCCAGGTCCACAGGACCGAGAGCGCCAGGTGGCCCAGGGTGCGGAGCCGGTCGCCGCGCCAGAGGCGGGGCGAGAAGACGGCGAACTCGAAGAGCCAGCGGGCGCCCCAGAACAGCGTCTCGCCGGCCAGGAGGGCGACTCCGAGCGGGGAGCCGGCGAGGAGTTCGCCGGGCATCGCCAGCGGCAACAGGCCGAGCAGTACGCAGCCGAGGCCGATGAAGAAGAGGTGGGCGTAGGAGACCTGACGGGTCAGCAGAGTGGTCCCGGCCAGGTCGGCGGGCCAGTCGATCACCCGGGGCAGCACGGCGTGGAACAGGCCGATTCCCACCAGTGCGGCACCGACCAGTCGCAACTGGAGTTCCACGTCGAGGAGTTGGTTCACGACTCGGACCTCCGGAACGCGAACGCGGTGACCAGTGCGGCGATCCGCCGTTCGGCCGCCGGGTGCAGGCCCGCCGCGGCGGCGTGGCCGAGCCAGGTGGAACGCGGCAGGAAGTGCCACGCTCCCGGGCCGTACACGGCGGTGTTCGCGGCGTCGCGCAGGTGCTCGACCAGGACGAGCGTGCCGCCCGGCCTCAGCACCCGGGCCGTCTCGGCGAACAGGGCGGCGCGGTCGGCCGCCCGGCGCAGCTCGTGGGCGGCGAGCACGACGAGCACCGAGTCGAGCGAGGCGGTCGGGGCGGGCAGCCCCGTCGGCCGGGCGGCCACGGTGCCGGGCAACGGTGGCACCCGGCGGCGGGCGCGGCGGATCGAGCCCTCCGTCATCAGCGCCGGGTCGTACAGGTCGGCGATCAGCTGCGGCGCGCCGGGGTGGCGTGCGGCGACCGGCCGGCTCGCCTCGTCGAGGCCCGCCGACACCACGAGGTGGCGGCCGGGTCCGTCCGGGAGGAGGTCGTCGAGCCAGGCGTAGCCGTACAGCTCGGAACGGTCGTAGACGTACCAGGTGGCGGCGGCGCTGCCGGCGAGCAGCCAGCCCGCCGCGAGCGTACCCGCGCGGGCGAGCCGGGCGGCCGGGCCGGGAAGCCGCCGGGCCAGCGCCCAGCCGCCGGCCACGGCGAGCACGCCGCCCGCGTACAGCGGCCAGTTGTAGCCGATCACCTCGCGCACGCCGGACAGGCGGTGCAGGGGAGCCGCGCCCGCGCCGGGCGCCGGCTGCGGGGCGGTCCGGGGCGGCGGCCCCGGAACCGGCCGTTCGCCCGCCGGCCGGACCGGGCTCACCGCGCGCTCCCGTCGAGGGCGCGGCGGCTGCCCGGCTCCCAGCCGTAGTCGAGGTCGGCCACGTGGAAGGCGTTGGCGAGCACGGGCCGGCTGCCGGCCAGCGGGCCGTGGTCGAAGAAGGTCAGCCGGTGCACGTCGACGGCGACCGGTACCGGCTCCCAGTGGGCGCGGACGGCCTTGACGACGATCATCGAGCGGGTCTGCGGCTCGTACTCGAACGTGTAGGGCAGCGGTCCGGCGAACCGGCGCGCGGCCCGGGCGTCGGGGAACGGGCTGCCGGCCGGCAGCGGGGCGGGGCGGCCGGCCAGGTCGGCGCGGACGTGCAGGTCGGCCCGGCCGTCGGCGCTGATCACCTTGAACTCCAGGGTGTCGCCGACGACCCGGCTGCCGATCCGGGCGAGCCGGTAGTGGTAGCGGGAGAGCAGGCGATCATCGTCCAACCGAGCAGGGTCAGTCCGACGAAGACCATGAAGGTCCGGTCCCGGAGGACGACGCCGAGCCCGACCGAGCCGCTCCTGGCCGCTTTGGCGGTCGGCCTGGTCTCCGGGACCTTCAGCGCCAGCAGCAGTGCCGAACACAGCAGTACGCCGGCGTTCGTCGCGAACAGCAGCATCGGCTCGGTCCTGGCCAGCAGGCCGGCCAGCAACGCCGCGGCCCCCGAACCCAGCTTGACCGCACAGTAGTTCAGGTTCAGGGCCCGGACCCGGTCGGCGTCGACGTCGATGATCGACGCAGTGAACGCCGGCCGGACGATGCCGAGGAACACCCCGAGCATCAACGCCAGGCCCAGGACGGCCACCTAGCCGGTGGTGAACCGGGCCTGCCCATGGCGCGGACCCAGTATCGGCCTCTCGCCCTCGGCCGGAAGCAGGGCCTCCCGGCGGCCGGGGGGAGTCGCCCTCCCGGGCTGCCAAGAGGCCCTGCGATCACGCTTCCCGGCGCCCCGCGGGGCGCGGGACCACGCGGAGTCGGCGGCTGCCGCTCAGGCCTTGCGGATGTCGTAGGCGACGCCACTGCCGTAGCAGTTGCTGCTCGGGTAGTAGCTGCTGACCACCCAGCCCGCCGGGAGGGGGGAGAAGGAGCACACGACGGCGGTGGTCTGCGTGGTGATCTTGAAGAGGGTGTACGAGATGCCGGTGCCGGCGCAGTTGCTGCTGCTGACCGAGCTGGTGACGACCCACCCGGCCGGGATCGGGGTCATGGAGCACGCGCTGGCGCGGGTGTCGTTGGCGACGTTGTGGAGCGTGTAGGCGACGCCGGTGCCCGCACAGTTGCCGCTGCTGTACGAGCTGCTGATCACCCACCCCGTCGGGATCGGGGACATGGAGCACACGGTGACGTTGGTGTCGTTGGCCACGTTGTGGAAGCCGTAGGCGACGCCGCTGCCCGCGCAGTTGCTGGTGCTGTACGAGCTGGTGACCACCCATCCGGCCGGCTTGGGGGAGAACGAGCAGATGGTCAGGTTGGTCTGCCCGGTGGTGTCGGTGATCGAGTACGAGACACCGGTGCCGGGACAGCCCCAGCTGCTGTACGAGCTCGTGATGACCCACCCGGCCGGGATGGGGGAGTTGGAACAGATGGTCGTGCTGGCGGCGAGCCGCTGCGGGGCCGCCTGCGCCTGCGCGCTCGCCGCGGTCATCATCCCCAGGAGCAGCATCACGACCGTCAGCAGGTGCGAGGTGTGGTTCCGTAAGCTCTTCATGGCAGGCCTCAGATCTTCTCGACGACGTTCTACGGCTACATTTGTGCAGATGGCGTGAACAGTTGACACACGATGTGTTCACGTCCGCTGCGATGGTGCCAGAGATCGTCCAGCGGCGCCAGAGTGCGCCCGAGGCGCCGGGGCGGGCGCCCGCTCGCGCAGGGGGGCGATCCGCGTCCCGCTCGAGGACCTGCGCCACCCGCCGGGGCCGGGCCGGCGGGCCGAGTCCGGCACGCGAACTTGACTCCGCGCCAGCAATGGGGAAACTTAGGGAAGCCTTACCTTAGTATTTGTACCCACTGGGCCTGTTGCACGGGTTGCACGGTTGCACGGGCCGCTGCGCTCCGGTTCCCGAGAACGAGCAGCCGACGGAAGGACGAGAATGCCGCGAGAGAACGGTGCAGTCGACCACGGGAACGGCGTCGACGACCTGGTGGGGATAGGCTTCGGCCCCGCCAACCTGGCTCTGGCCATCGCAATCGACGACCACAACCGGCGCAGCCCCGAGCAGGTGATCCGGGCCCGCTTCCTGGAGCAGCAGGAGAGCTTCGGCTGGCACCGCGGCATGCTGCTCGACGGCGCCACGATGCAGGTGTCCTTCCTCAAGGACCTGGTGACCCTGCGCGACCCGCGCAGCCGCTTCACCTTCCTGTCGTACCTGGAGGGCCAGGGGCGCCTGGTGGACTTCATCAACCTCCGGTCCTTCTACCCGACGCGCCTGGAGTTCCACGGCTACTTCGAGTGGTGCGCCGAGCAGTTCGGCGCGGTGACCGACTACGGCCGCCGGGTCACCGCGATCCGCCCGGTGGAGTCGGAGGGCCGGGTCGGCCTGGTCGAGGTCGTCTCGGAGCCCGCCGACGGTTCGGGCCCGGCCGAGGTCCGGTCGGCGCGCAACGTGGTCATCGGCACCGGCCTGACGCCGCGGCTGCCCGAGGGCGTCGCCACCGGCGAGCGGGTCTGGCACACCCGGGACCTGCTGGTGCACGCGCCCGCGCTCGCCGAGCGGCGGGACTCCCTGCGGCACCGCCGGATCGCCGTGGTCGGCGCCGGCCAGTCCGCGGCCGAGGCGGTCGAGTACCTGCACCGCACCTTCCCCGAGGCGGAGATCTGCGCCGTCCTGACCCGGTACGGCTACAGCCCGGCGGACGACAGCCCGTTCGCCAACCGGATCTTCGACCCGTCCGCGGTGGACGAGTTCTACCGCGCCTCCGAGGAGGCCAAGCAGAGCCTGCTCGACCACCACGCCAACACCAACTACTCGGTGGTGGACGCCGATCTGATCGAGCAGCTGTACCGGATCGTGTACGAGGAGAAGGTCGCGGGCCGGGAGCGGCTGCGCATCCTGAACGCCTCGCGGCTGACCGGGGTCTGCGAGGGCCCGGACGGGGCGCGGGCCGCGGTCCGCTCACTGACCACCGGCGAGGAGTTCGAACTCGACTGCGACGCCGTGGTGCTGGCCACCGGCTACGCCCACGTGGACCCGCGCGACCTGCTCGGCGAGCTGGCCCCTGCCTGCCTCACCGACGGGCGCGGCCGGGTCCGGGTCGACCGGGACCACCGGGTGCTGACGGAGGACCACGTGGACGTGGGCGTCTACCTCCAGGGCGGGACCGAGCACACGCACGGCATCACCTCCGCGCTGCTGTCCACGCTGGCCGTGCGCTCCGGCGAGATCTGCGACTCGCTGCTGCTGCGCCAGGCGGGCCGTGAACTGCGAGCGGCGGACAGCGGCCTGCGGATCGGCGGCTGACGGCCGGAACACGCGTACCCCGAAGCGGAACTGACGGACCGCCGAGGAGACTCGCCCTTCATCGGTGGACCTCCCCGGCGGTCGGTCGCGCTTCCCGGGCGACGCACGAAGGCCCGCCGGGCAGGCAGGC
The DNA here is from genome assembly GCF_053610105.1 of Kitasatospora sp. NPDC054939. Classification (NCBI taxonomy): domain Bacteria; kingdom Bacillati; phylum Actinomycetota; class Actinomycetes; order Kitasatosporales; family Streptomycetaceae; genus Kitasatospora; species Kitasatospora sp. NPDC054939. Next base: position 8,142 of record NZ_JBSGXP010000191.1, read on the forward strand.
GGGGCAGGCGGGCAGGCGGGGTCGCCCTACGCGCCCCGGGCGGTCCAGCCGCGCGGCGCCATCGGGACTACCAGCGGGGTGCCGGTCTGCGGGTCCTCGATGATCTGGCAGGGCAGGTCGAAGACCCTTTCGACCAGTTCGGCGGTGACGATCTCCGACGGGCTGCCCTCGGCCACCACCGCGCCGTCCCGCATGACGATGAGGTGGGTGGCGTACCGCGCCGCCTGGTTGAGGTCGTGCAGGACGGCGACGAGGGTGCGGCCCTGCTCGCGCTGCAGTCGGGCGCAGAGGTCGAGGACCTCGACCTGGTGGGCGATGTCGAGGAAGGTGGTCGGCTCGTCGAGCAGCAGCAGCGGGGTCTGCTGGGCGATGGCCATGGCGAGCCAGACGCGCTGGCGCTGGCCGCCGGAGAGCTCGTCGACGAAGCGGGTGGCGAGCGAGTCCACGTTGGTGGCGGCCATCGACGCGGCGACGATCTCGTCGTCGGTGCGCGTCCACTGCCGGAACAGGCCCTGGTGCGGGTAGCGGCCCCGGGCCACCAGGTCCGCGACGGTGATGCTGTCGGGGGCGGTGGAGCTCTGCGGCAGCAGCCCTAGCCGGCGGGCGAGTTCCTTGGCGGGGAGGGAGCCGATCTGCTCGCCGTCGAGGAGCACCCGGCCGGAGGAGGGCTTGAGGAGTCGGGCGAAGGCCCGGAGCAGGGTGGACTTCCCGCAGGCGTTGGGGCCGACGACGACGGTGAACGAGCCGTCCGGCACGGCCACGGACAGGTCCGTGGCGATGGCGCGGTCGCCGTACCGCAGCGTCACCTTCTCTGCGAGCAGCCGCTCGGTGGTGCCGGTCACTTCGTCTCCTGGGGTTGGTCGGTGAGCAATCGTCGGTGGGATTCCGCGTTCGCCTCCGGATCGGGTGACCAGGAGCGCAAACAGTCAGGTAAGGTTAGCCTAACCAAACCTGAGGGGGGTGCGGGGGACCCGTCCTTTCCACCGGACGGATCCCGTTCCGCCGCCATGCGCACGCAGTTCGCGCCGGCCACCCCTCCCGAGCCGTGCCCACCGCGTCTGCTCTCCCACTCCCTGCCCCTGCGGCGACCCCGCCCGGCAGCGACCAGCAGCCAGATCAGAGGACCCCATGCCTGCTACGGACACCATCGCGTCCCCCGTCGCCCCGCACAAGGCGCGGGTCGCCACCCCGCGCCGCTTCCTGATGTGCGCGCCGAGCCACTTCGACGTGACGTACTCGATCAACCCCTGGATGAACCCGGAGAAGCCGGTCGACGCCAAGCGGGCGCTCGACCAGTGGACCGCCCTGCGGGACCTCTACCTCGCGCACGGACACGAGGTCGAGGTGATCGAGCCGCTGCCCGGCCTGCCCGACATGGTCTTCGCGGCCAACGGCGCCACCGTCGTGGACGGCCGGGTGCTCGGCGCCCGGTTCCGGCACGTCGAGCGCACCGCCGAGGGGCCCGCGTACCTCTCCTGGTTCGTACGCAACGGCTACGGGGACGTGCACTGGCCCGAGCACATCAACGAGGGCGAGGGCGACTACCTCGTGGTCGGGCGGAAGATCCTGGCCGGCACCGGCTTCCGCACCGACGGCCGCTCGCACGCCGAGGCCCAGGAGTTCTTCGGCCTGCCGGTGATCGGACTCACCCTGGTGAACCCGAAGTTCTACCACCTGGACACCGCGCTCGCCGTGCTGTCCGACGACGAGATCATGTACTACCCGGCGGCGTTCAGCGAGGGCAGCCGGGCGGTGCTGCGGGAGCTGTTCCCGGACGCGATCCTGGCCTCGGACGAGGACGCCGAGGTGTTCGGCCTCAACGCGCTCTCCGACGGGCGGCACGTCTTCCTCCCCGAGGTCGCCGTCGGCCTGCACGAGAAGCTGCGCGAGCGCGGGTTCGAGCCGATCGGCGTCGAGCTCGACGAACTCCTGTACGCGGGCGGCAGCGTGAAGTGCTGCACCCTGGAGCTGCGCGGCTGACTCCCGTCCGGCCCGGTCCCGACGAACACCGCGACCGCCTTGACACTGACAGAGCTCCCGCGATTAGGTAAGGCTTACCTAACGAGCTGTGCGCGGGCCGGTCGACCGGACGAGCGGGGCGGGGTGGCTCCACCGGAGACTCCGCCCGACGTGCTCCCAGCCCGCCCGACGACCCGTACCCCATTCCCGGAGACCCGAGTGCGCCTGCGCGACCTACTGATCGACATCGAGCCCCTGCGCGCGAGCCCCGACTTCCGCGCCGCCTTCATCGCCCGGACGGTCTCGCTCTTCGGCCTCGGGGTCGCCACGGTCGCCCTGGCCTCCCAGGTCTACAAGCTGAGCGGGTCGACCTTCCAGGTCGCCGCGGTCAGCATGGTGATGAGCGTCAGCGTGCTGGTCGGCTCGCTGGCGGGCGGAGTGCTCGCCGACCGCACCGACCGCCGCCGGGTGATCATCCTGGCCCGCAGCGCCGCCGCCCTCGGCTTCGCCGCGCTCGCCGTGAACGCGATGCTGCCCGAGCCGCACCTCTGGGTGATCCACCTCTGCGTCGCCTGGGACGGCCTGGCGTCCGGCATCAGCGTCACCGCATTGCAGGCCGTGGTGCCCACCCTGGTCCGCCAGGACCAACTCCCGGCGGCCGGCGCCCTGCTGGCGATGACCGGCGAGATCGGATCGATCGCCGCCCCCTTCCTCGGCGGCGTGCTGATCGCCGCCTGGGGGCCGGGCTTCGCCTTCGGCGTCACCGCCGCCACCACCGCGCTCACCAGCCTGCTGCTGACCCGGCTGCGCCCCCAGCCGCCGGTCCACGACGAGGACGACGAGGAGGCCGCGGGCGAGGGCGGTTCGCCACTGGCGGCGCTGCGGTTCGCCCTGCGCGAGCGGGTGGTGGGCGGCCTGCTGGTGCTCGGCGGGGTCACGGCCTTCTTCAACGTGCCGGTGGTGCTCTTCCCCGAGCTGGTCGACACCCGGTTCGGCGGCGGAGAGGTCATGCTCGGCGTCCTGTACACCGCGCCCGCGATCGGCGCGCTGCTGATGTCCGTCGGCAGCGGCTGGATCGGCCGGAGCGCGGCCCCGGGCAAGGTCCTGCTGGCGTCCGTCCTGGTCTCCGGCCTGGCCGTGGCGGCCTTCGGCCTCAGCCCGAGCATCGTCCCGGCGTTCGCGGCGCTGGTGGTCGTCGGGGCGGCCGGCACCGTCTACGGCATCCTGGAGTACGCGCTCGTCCAGCACCACACGCCGGACCGGCTGCGCGGCCGGATGGCCGGGGTGATGACCTCCCAGCAGACCACCGGCGACATCGCCGGCGACGCCGAGGTGGCGCTGATCGCCCGCTGGTTCAACCCCGGCTTCGCCGCCGTGTTCAACGGCCTCTTCACCGCGCTGACGGCCGTGGTGGTGGCGATCGCCGTCCCGGGCCTGCGGCACGCCACGCTCCCCGAGGAGAGCGACGAGGACGAGGAGCCGGGCGGCTCCGGTGCCTCCGACCGGCCCGCCGAGCACGGACCCGACGAACTCGCCGCCGCCCCGGCCTCCGTCGCCGCGGCTCCCGCCGCCCCGCCGGCACCCGACTCCCCCGGCGCCTCCCGAACCACCTGACCACCCATCGCACGTCCCCAGGAAAGGCACTGAGTTGAGCTCCAACCCCACCGCCGCCGGAACAGCCGGTCCCGCGACCCGGCTCCGCCGCGCCGCCACCGCCCTGTTCGCCGGTCTCGTCCTGACCGCCGCGGCGGCCTGCTCCACCACCACGACGCCGGACAGCGGCGGGTCCGGTGCCGCCTCCTCCGGTGCCGCCACCACCCGGGTGGTGAGCACCCCGGACGGCGAGGTCACCATCCCCGCCAATCCGAAGCGGATCGTCGGCCTCTCCTACGCCGCGATGTGGCTGCTCGACGCCGACATCCCGGTGGTGGGCATGACCTCGGTCGACGAGGCGGCGCTCTCGCCGGCGCAGAAGGAGAAGGTCAAGTCCATCCCGGTCGTCGGTGAGGGCAACGAGCTCAACTTCGAGAAGCTCCAGAGCCTCAACCCCGACCTGATCATCATCTCCGCGCCGAAGCGCGTGGAGTTCAAGATCGACAAGCTCAAGCCGATCGCCCCCGTGGTCTCCTTCGGCATCTCCGACCCCTCGGTCCTGCTCCCCACCTCGCTCAAGGTCGCCGACGCGGCCGGCCAGAAGGAGCGCGGCGAGAAGGTCAAGAAGGAGTACGAGGAGAAGGCCGCGCGAATCAAGACCACGTACGCCGACAAGCTCGCCAGGACCAAGTGGGCCATCGCCAACTCCGGTGAGGCCGGCAAGCTCTCCGCGTACAACGGCTCGTCCTGGCTCGGCATGGTCGTCAAGGACATGGGCGGTCAGTTCGCCGAACTGCCCGGGGTCACCTTCGAGGACGCCTGGTTCGACCTCTCCTTCGAGGAGATCGGCAAGCTGGAGCCGGCCGACGTGATCCTGGTCGACGGCACCGGTGAGGGCGGCAAGCCGTCCGCCGAGACCACCGACCTGATGAACCAGACCAACTGGAAGGCCCTCAAGGCCGCGAAGAACAACCAGGTGCACCCGGTGCCGGACTTCTTCACCGCCCGCTACCCCGAGGCCGTCAAGATCCTCGACCAGCTGGAGCAGGTCCTCAAGTCGCTGTGATGCACAGGCGGTCCGGCCCCGCCCCGGGCCGGACCGCCCTGCCCGACCTCGAACACTGGAGCACCCGAACGATGAACCGCCCCCACCGCCGCCTCCCCCTCACCGGAGCACAGTCCGGAGTCTGGTACGGCCAAGGGATCGCCCCGGACAGCCCGGCCTACAACGTCGGCCAGTACGTGGAGATCCGCGGCGAGGTCGACCGGGAGCTGTTCGAGGCCGCGCTCCGGCGCACCGTGTCCGAGGCCGAGTCGCTCGGCATGACCTACGGGGAGCAGGACGGCATCCCGTACCAGGAGACCGCGGAGCTTGCCTGGGAGCTGGAGACCACCGACCTGCGCGGCGAACCCGACCCGGACGCGGCCGCGCTCGCCCTGATGCACGCCGACATGCACCGCCCGGCCGACCCCGCGGACGGCGGCCTGTTCGGCTTCGCCCTGCACACCGTCGCCGACGACCGGGTGCTCTGGTACCAGCGCATCCACCACATCGCCGCCGACGCCTACAGCTTCGCCCTGCTCTCCCGCCGGGTCGCCGAGGTGTACACCGCGCTGGTCCGCGGACTGGCCGTCCCTCAGAGCCCGTTCGGCCCGCTGGCCCCCGTCCTCGACGAGGAGGCCGCCTACCGCGACAGCTCCCAGTACGGGACCGACCGCGCCTACTGGCTGGAGCGGATGGCCGGCCACACCGGCTCCCAGCCGCTCTCCGGCGCCGTCCGGCCGGCCGCCCCCCGCTTCCTGCGCCGCTCCGCAGTGCTGCCCGACGAGGTCGGCGAGGCGCTGCTCAAGGTCGCCGCGCAGTCCCGCGGGACCTGGGCCGACGTCGTGATCGCCGCGTTCGCCGGCTACGTCCACCGGATGACCGGCACCCGGGACGTGGTGCTCGCCCTGCCCGCGATGACCCGGATGGGCTCGGTCGCCCTCGCGGTGCCCGTGATGACCGTCAACGTCCTGCCGCTGCGCCTGGAGGTCGGCTCGGCGGACACCGTCGCCGGCCTGGTCCGCCAGGTCGTCAAGGGCGTGCGCGAGCTGCGCCGCCACCAGCGCTACCGCGGCGAGTCGATCAGCCGCGACCTCGAACTCGTCGGCAGCCGGCGCGGACCGCTCGGCCCGATGGTCAACATCAAGGTCTTCGACGACGCGCTGACCTTCGACGGCGCGACCGCGCGCCCGCACAACATCGCCGCCGGCCCGGTCGAGGACCTCACCCTCTCCGTCTACCTGGACGGCGGCCGGAGCCTGCGCTTCGAGCTGGACGCCAACCCGAACGCCTACACCGGGGCCGATCTCGACGCCCGCACCGCGGAGTTCACCCGGCTGCTGACCGCGCTCGGCGAGGCCGGCCAGGACGCCGCGCTCGGCACCCTGGACCTCGTCACCGAGGCGGACCGGGCGCTGCTGGCGCAGTGGAACGGCACCGATCGCGCGATACCCGCCGGTTCGGTGGTCGAGCTGTTCGCCGCCCGCGCC
>NZ_JBSGXP010000192.1:0-14124 GCF_053610105.1 Kitasatospora sp. NPDC054939
CCCCCGAACGGGGGGCCGGGCAGCGGGCGGAGCCGGATCAGCCGGTGAAACCGGCGGTGAGGGAGGTGAACTGCCAGGGGTTCTGGGCGATGCCCGAGCAGTTCTCCTGCAGGCCGCCGCCCGGGCACGGGCGGTCGCGGTTGACCGACCAGAACGCCAGGCGGGCGATGTGGTGCGTGTTGGCCCAGTCCCGGATCGCGGTCCAGTTGGCGACCGTGGTGGTCTCATTGGTGTCGCTGAGACCGTTCATGCCGGAGATGCCGATGTGCGCGTACGCGGTGGCGTCGTTCCAGCCGAAGGTGGACTTGAGCTTGTTCTTCAGGCCCTCGGTGGCGGAGACCGTGGCCGCGTACATGTCGGTGGAGGCGTTGCCGAAGTCGAACGGCATGATGGTGAAGACGTCGATGTCGGCGTTGAGCGCCTTCGCCTGCTCGATCAGCCGGTTGCCGTAGTAGGTCGGGCCGGTGGTCGCGGTGCCGAAGGTCAGGATCGTGCGCAGGCCGGGGTTGTTCTGCTTGACGATCCTGAGCGCGGTCAGGATCCGGTCCTGGACCGCGGTGTTCTCGAACTCGTCGGTGTTCTCGATGTCGACGTCGATGGCCTTGAGGCCGTACGCGTCGATCACCTTCTGGTACGCGCCCGCCAGGGCCTCGGCGGTGGCGCAGTTGGGGCCGAGCTTGTTGCCCTGCCAGCCGCCGATGGACGGGACCACGTCGCCGCCGGCCGCCCGGACGGCGTTGACGGTGGCCTGGTCCACGCCGTTGAGCAGCGGACGCTGGCTGTCCCAGGTCGGGTTGCAGCCGTTCTGCGCGAGGATGAACGCCAGGGTGAACCACTTGATGCCGGTGGCGTTCATGACGGTGGTCGGGGACGGCGTGTCGCCCCAGCCGTTGTAGAGGTACGGCGCGGCCTGCTTGAAGCCGGCCGGGGTGCCGCCGCCCTCGTCGGTGGTGACGGTCACCGGGTTGGAGACCGGCGAGGTGTTGCCGGCCCCGTCGCGGGCCCGGACGGTGAAGGTGTACGAGGTCTTCGCCGCCAGCCCGGTCACCGTGGTGCCGGTCGCGCTGCCCGGCGCGGTGGCGACCACGCTGCCGCCCTGGTAGACGTCGTACCCGGTGACGGACCGGTTGTCGGTGGAGGCGTTCCACGCGAGCGTCACGGTCGAGGAGGACTTCCCGGTGGAGCGCAGGTCGCCCGGGACGGTGGGCGGCTGGGTGTCGGCCTCGCCGCCGGGCCCGTCCAGGCTCAGGTCGTCGGCGTAGTAGGTGCCCTGCCCGTACCAGCCGTTGAGGTACACCTCGGCGCTGGTCTGGTTGGCGCCGGTGGTGAAGGAGACGCTCAGCTTCTTCCAGTCGCCGGCCGTGGTCCAGGTGGACGCACCACCGGTGACCCCGAGGTAGACGTAGTTGCCGCGGACCCAGCCGGACAGCGTGTACGCGGTGCCCGGCTGCACGGCGACGGTCTGGGTGCAGCGGGCGTTGTCGCTCGCGCTCGCGGCGCCCGCCAGCGCCTTGGCGCCGCCGTGCACGGGGGTCGCGACGACCGAGCCGAGACCGCCGGAGCAGCTCCAGCCGGAGAGCGTGCCGGTCTCGAAACCGGCGTTGGCGAGCAGGTTGGCCGCATGCGCGGGGGTGGGCAGGCTGAACGCGGCAGCGGCCGCGAGCAGTACTGCCGCACCTGCGGCGGGCAGTCGGGTGCGGATGTGCACCGGTGACCTCCAGTGGGGGCGTGTGGGGTGGAGGTGCGGGGAGCCTGAAGAACGGGGGTGCCCGGTGCAGGGGGCCGGACTGCGGTGCCAGGCTCCCAAATTGGCCTGTACCAATCGGACTGTCAAGTACCTGTCGCCCGACCGGTCGTGGAACCGCCGGTCGGCGCACCGGGCGAAAACGGCTCGGAGCCGGACGCCCCGCCGGGCTAGCGTGGCCTTCGTGCACGGAGCGGGAGCCGCTCCCACAACCGAGGGATTCCGAGAACCAGATGACCGACCAGCCCGACACCGCGTCCGCCGAGCGCCCCGCCGCCCCGGCCCCGGCCGTCCCGCACGACGTCGACCTGCCCGACGCCGCGCTGCTGCCCGCCACCCGCCGCGCCCTGCTGCACCGGATCGCCGTCGCCCAGGCCGAGGGCCGGACGCCCTCGCTCGTCGCCGCGGTCGTCCGGGACGGCCGCCTCGTCTGGAGCGGCGCCCGCAGCATGATCGACGGCCACGCGCCGGACACCGGCGTGCAGTACCGGATCGGCTCGATCAGCAAGACCTTCGCCGCCGTCCTGGTGCTCCGGCTGCGCGACGAGGGCCTGCTCGACCTCGCCGACCCGCTGGCGAAGCACCTGCCCGACGCCCCGGCCGGCCACGCCACCGTCGCCCAACTGCTCTCCCACTCCGCCGGCCTCGCCGCCGAGACGCCCGGCCCCTGGTGGGAGCGGACCGACGGCTCGCTGCGGCCCGAACTCGGCGACCTCCTCGCCGACGACCCCTACAAGCACCCCGCCGGACGCCTCCACCACTACTCCAACCCCGGCTACGCGCTGCTCGGCGCGCTGGTCGAGCAGCTGCGCGGCGCACCGTGGTTCGAGGTGCTGCGCCGCGAGGTCCTGGCACCGCTCGGCCTCACCCGCACCACCCTGCTCCCCGAGGCCCCGCACGCCGGCGGCTTCGCCGTCCACCCCTGGGCCGACGTCATGCTGGCCGAACCGCTCACCGACACCGGCCGGATGGCCCCCGCCGGCCAGCTCTGGTCCACCGCCGCCGACCTCGCCCGCTGGGCCGCCTTCCTGGCCGGCCGCGCCCCCGGCGGCGCCGAGGTGCTCGCCGCCGACACCCTCGCCGAGCTGCGCCGCCCCGCGGTCGCCCCCGGCGGCGAGGAGTGGTCGTCCTCCTACGGCCTCGGCCTCCAACTGGTCCGCCGCGGCGGCCGCCTCCTGCACGGCCACAGCGGCTCGATGCCCGGCTTCACCGCGGGCCTGTGGATCAGCGACGCCGACGACCTGGCCGCGGTCGTCCTCGCCAACGTCACCTCCGGCGCGAGCCCCTCCGCCGTCGCCGCCGACCTGATCGCGCTCACCGCCGAGCACGAGCCGAGGCTCCCCGCGCCCTGGCGCCCGATGGACGACGCCGACCCGGAACTGCTCGCCCTCACCGGCCCCTGGTACTGGGGCACCACCGCGTACGCCCTCCACCTGCGGGCGGGCCGCGCCCTGGAGCTCACCGAGCTCGGCGGCGGCGCGCGGGCCTCCCGCTTCCGCCCCGAGCCGGACGGCACCTGGACCGGGCTCGACAACTACCACGCCGGGGAGACCCTGCGCGTGGTGCGCACCGCCGACGGCGGCGCCGGCCACCTCGACCTCGGCTCCTTCGTGCTCACCCGCACCCCGTACGACCCCGCCGCCCCCGTCCCCGGCGGCGTCGACCCGCGCGGCTGGGGCAACGGCTCCTGAGCCCGGACGCGGGGGCGGACGGAGCCGGGCCGGCAGGGACGGACGGGGCCGGTCGGGCCGGGGAGGCGGGGTCGTACGGGGCCGGGTAGTCCCATTCAACAGGTGCACATCTGCGCTCCCCCGAACGGCAACGTGGACGCCAGCCGGCAAGGAGAGACATACGGGTACCGGTTCGCACGACCCACGAACGCGCGGACCGGGCGGCGCCACGGAGCTCCGTGGCCGCCGTCGACCGTGCTGCCCTGGAGGGTCCGTCATGACCACCGTCCCCGCGTACACTCCGTCCGCCCCCGCACCGCGGGCCGCCACCCGCACGGCACCGCCGCAGCCCGTCTACACCGTCTCCCTCGCCCGGGACGAGGACGACGTCCGCGCCGCCCAACTGCTGCGCCACCAGGTCTTCGCCGAGGAGATGGGCGCGGCCCTGCACAGCCCCGTCGCCGGGCTGGACGTCGACCCGTTCGACGAGTTCTGCGACCACCTGCTGGTGCGCGAGGGCGAGCAGGGCACCGTCGTCGGCACCTACCGGATGCTGCGCCCCGAGGCCGCCCGCCGGGCCGGCCGGCTCTACTCCGACGGCGAGTTCGACCTCGGCCGGCTCGGCGGCATCCGCGACGGCCTGGTCGAACTCGGCCGCTCCTGCATCCACGCCGACCACCGCGGCAACGGCGCGGTCATCAACCTGATGTGGGGCGGCATCGCCCGCTACCTCGCCGACACCGGCAACACCTGGCTCGGCGGCTGCTGCTCCGTCCCGCTGGACGACGGCGGCGCGACCGCCGCCCGGGTCTGGGACGCCGTCAGCGCCAAGTACCTGGCCCCCGAGGAGTACCGGGTCACCCCGCACCGGCCCTGGGACCCGGCCGGCGTGGCCCGCGCCGAGCGCGGCGGCCTGCCGCCGCTGCTGCGCGGCTACCTGCGGCTCGGCGCCTGGGTCTGCGGCGCGCCCGCCTACGACCCGGACTTCGCGTGCGCGGACCTCTATGTGCTCCTCTCGCTGGAGCGGACCGACCCCCGCTACCTGCGGCACTTCCTCGCCGGGGTGCCGGCCGGCGGCGCCGGGGCGACCCCCGCGGAGGCGGCGGTCGCGGCGGCCGGCACCCCGGGAGCGCCGGCGGCATGAGCGTCTGGCTGCCGACCGCGACCTGCACCCCCTCGGCCTGCCTGAGCGAGCCGGGCCCGGTGGTGGCCCGGCCGCTGCGGGCACTGCGGCTGACGGGGTTCCTGCTCGCGCTGCTGATCGGGCTCGCGCTCTGCCCGCTCGTCCTGCTGCTGCCCCGGGCCGTGCGGTACGCGGCGGCCCGGCGCTGGGCGCGGATCCTGCTCGGCACGCTCGGGGTGCGCCTGCGGGTCACCCGGGAGCCGGCGCCGGTCCCGCCGGACGCCACTGCGCACGGCGACGCGGGCGGCGGTGTGCTGGTGGTGGCCAACCACGTCTCCTGGCTGGACATCCCGCTCATCGCAGCCTGCCGCCCCGGGCGCTCGATCGCCAAGACCGAGGTGCGGAGCTGGCCGGTGCTCGGCCCGCTCACCACCTGGGGCGGGACGGTCTTCCTGGACCGCGACCGGCTGCGCGCCCTGCCCGCCACCGTCGAGCAGGTGGCCGGCCTGCTGCGGGCCGGCCACCCGGTGACGGTCTTCCCGGAGGGGTCGACCTGGTGCGGCCGGGAGAGCGGGCGGTTCCGGCCGGCCTTCTTCGAGGCGGCCGTCCGGGCCGGGGTGCCCGTCCAGCCGGTGCGGATCCGCTACCGGTCGGACGGCGCCGCCACCAGCGCCCCCGCGTTCGTCGGCGAGGACGGCCTGCTCGCCTCCCTGGCCCGCGTGGTCGCCGCCCGCGGCCTGGTCGCGGAGCTGGCGTTCCTGCCGACGCTGCCGTCCACCGCCCCCGGCACCTCCCGCCGCACCCTCGCCGCAGCGGCCCAGCGGGCGGTGGAGGCGCACCCGTTCCAGCACCTACAGCGCTGAGCGGGCGACGGGCGGCGCCCTTGCCCGTCCGCAGCACACGCACGATGATGGCGGCCCATGACGGGAAGCGGTGGTTTCGAGCCCGATGCGGTCCACGGGGCCGCCACGACAGCCGAGTTGCTGGCCCTGATGCGGCAGCTCAAGGAACACGCGGGGCTGACGTACCGCGGGATCGAGGAGCGGGCCGCCGCCCACGGCGACGTGCTGGCCCGGAGCACCCTCGCCGACACGCTGCGCCGGACGGGCCTGCCGCGGCCCGAGGTCCTGGCCGCGTTCGTCCGGGCCTGCGGGGAGGGCGAGCGGGTCGACGACTGGCTCGCGGCACACCACAGGGCCGCCGGGGCGGCGACCGGGCCCACCGCGCCGCCCGACGCCCCGCACCCGCCCGAAGCCCCGCCGCGCCGGCTCGCGCGCCGACCGCTCCTCGCCGGGCTGGCCGCGGTGGTGGTGCTGGCGGGCGGCGCCGTCCTGTTGAACGCCACGGACTCCGCCCGGCGGCCTGCCGCCGAACCCGCGGCCGGGCCGGGACCGGCGGGCGGCGAGGTGCGGATCCGTCCGGCCTCCGCGCCCGGACTCTGCCTCACCGAGGGCCGCGACCGGCAGAACCGGTACTCCACCGCGGTCGCCGTCCAGCGCCCCTGCGACCGGGCCGTGCCGCCGCGCACGCTGCTGGAGGAGCTCGGCGGCGGGCTGTACCGGATCCGGTGGGTGCACCCGGAGTTCGGCGAGGGCTGTCTGACGGTGCTGCGCGGCGGTGCGGCGTCCGGGCTGCTGGAGCCGCGCGACGACTGCGCCGGCGCCACCCGCTTCCGGATCGAACGGGCCGCCGGCGCGGACGGCTACCGGGTGCGCACCCCGGGCGACGGGACCTTCTGCCTCGGTATGGCCGCGCCGGGCGCCGACGGCGGTGGTACCGGCCCGGGCGCCGACGGCATCGAGGCCGTGGAGCAGCCCTGCACCTCCACCGCCGCCCCGGAACAGCGCTTCCTCATCGATCCCTCCTGAGCCTGCGAACCGTGCGCCTGCCGACCCGGCCCCCCCGGGAGCGGGACGGCGGCGGCCCGCCGTCCCGCTCCACCGTGCGCGGCCCCCCGGCCGTGGCAACCGGGCGTTCCCCGCGCACCCGGTGGCCACCGGGGCCGCCGGTGGGGCGCCGGCCACCGGGGGCCGCGCCGGGATGGATCCTGGCGGCCACCGCGCCGCCGCCGCAAGCTTTTTGCTGTCCGGGACACCCTCCGGCCCGGACACCGCCGCCGACCTGCGCTGTCCGGACCGCCCGGGCCCGGTCCGGACAACCGGGGGCCGGCGCCGGCGGGCACCGGATAGGGTCGACCGGGCCCCGTCCGTCGCCGCGCAGACCAAGGAGGCACCCGCCATGCCCGAGCTGTACCCGCCGTACGAGCCGTACGCCCAGGGGCTGTTGGACGTCGGCGACGGCAACCGGATCCACTGGTCGGCCGCCGGGGACCCGGACGGCAAGCCGGCCCTGGTGGTGCACGGCGGCCCCGGCTCGGGCCACCACCCGCGCAGCCGCCGCTACTTCGACCCGGAGCGCTTCCGGGTGGTCCTGTTCGACCAGCGCGGCTGCGGCCTGAGCACCCCGCACGCGGCCGATCCGGCGACCTCCCTGGCGCACAACACCACCGCGCACCTGGTCGCCGACATGGAGCGGCTGCGCGAGCACCTGGGCGTCGACCGCTGGCTGCTGTACGGGGGTTCCTGGGGTTCGACGCTGATCCTGGCCTACGCAGAGGCCCATCCGGAGCGGGTGTCGGAGGTCGTCCTGTGCGGGGTGACCACGACCCGGCCGGAGGAGACCGACTGGCTGTACCGGGGCGTCGGGCGGCTGCTGCCCGGTGCCTGGGAGGCGTTCCGCGACGCCCTGCCGCCGGCGGACCGCGACGGCGACCTGGTGGCGGCCTACGACCGCCTGTTGAACGGGCCGGACGAGCGGGCGCGGCTGGCCGCCGTCCGCGCCTGGTCGACCTGGGAGGACGCGGTGATCGCCCACGAGTCGCTCGGCCACCCCACCGCGTACACCGACCGGCCCGCCGACGCGCTGGTGGCCTTCACCCGGATCACCGCGCACTACTTCGCCCGGGACGCCTTCCTGGCGGACGGTCAACTGCTGCGCGACGCACACCGGCTGGCCGGCATCCCCGGCGCGCTGATCCACGGCCGGCTGGACCTCGGCTCGCCGCTCGCCACCGCCTGGGAGCTGGCGAAGGCCTGGCCCGACGCGGAGCTGACGGTCGTTCAGGACTCGGGCCACACCGGCAGTCCGGCGATGCGGGACGCGGTGCTCGCGGCCGTCGAGCGGTTCGCCCCGCCGGCGGCCCCGCGCAGCTCACCGCCGGCCCCCTGAAGACCCTTGTGCTCCAGGGCGGACATGACAGAGGATCATGCCGTTCGGCCGGGATTCGATCACGGGTCACGGCAAGCACAGCCACCACGGGGGTACCACCGATGTCCACGCAGTCCGCAGGCCGTGACGGAGCCGTCCGCGCGCCCGGCCGCCGCACCCTGCTCGCCGGCCTGACCGGTGCCGGCGCGCTCGCCGGCACCATGGCGCTCGGCGCCCGGGACGCCGTCGCGGCGCCCACGGCCGAAACCGCCGGTCTCGACGACTACGTCGTGAGCGTCGTCACCGAGGGCGCCGACGCGACCGGGAAGACCCCGAGCGACGCCGCCTTCAAGGCCGCCGCCCTGAAGATGCTGGGGGGCGCCCCGAAGACCGGCTACTCCCCCAAGAAGGTCCTGGTGATCCCGCCGGGCACCTACCTGATCACCCAGCCCGACGCGCTGCTCCCGGCCGTCCAGGCCACCACCACCGACGGGGTGATCGACGGCATTTCGATCAGCGGCTACGGCAAGCGGATCACCCGCATCGTCTACTCGCCGACCGCCCGGAACACGGTGTTCTGGAGCAACCCGGACCGCTACAAGAACATCCGGATCAGCGGCCTGACCTTCGAGAGCACCGACGCCACCTCGACGTTCAACTACGCCTACTCCTCCGCACAGTTCGGCGTCCAGGACACCTGGTACACGGACGTGGAGTGGCGCGGCGCCTGGAAGGCCGGGATCGTCCTGGACGGCCCCGACGGCACCTCCAACCTCAACAGCGAGATGGGCTGGGACCACTGCCAGATCAGCGGCTCCTACGCGGACGCCTTCCTGGTCATGGGTGCCAAGCCCGCCCAGGAGCAGCAGGACCAGTTCCTCAACTACTGGTTCCGCGACTGCAAGGTCGAGTTTCAGTCGGGCATCTTCGTGCGCAACGAGCGCGGCGGCTCGCTGAACTTCATCGGCGGCTCGTACATCCTGACCGACACCAACTCCACCGGCACCTTCTTCAAGCTGGGCGCCAACCCCAAGCGCGCCGACTCGGTCATGCGGCTGTACGCGCAGGGCATCCGCTTCGAACTGCGCGGCCCGAACCACAAGCTGATCGACTCGAACTGGTACAAGGGCACGATCACCTTCGTCTCCTGCGACGACACCGCCAACTACTACAAGGACTGGGTGACGGACGCCCAGGGCAAGCTCGTGCAGACCCACGTCTACCGCTTCGACGCCGTCAGCCCCTCCCGGGCGCCGATGATCCGCTACCAGGACTGCGGGCTGATGGGTTCGCACCACGTGGCCGCGGCGACCGCCACCACGGTGGGCAAGGTGCTGTACGACGGCTGCCGGTTCATCAGCACGACGGCCGGGACCGGCGCCAACGGATTCCTGCAGTGGACCGGCTCGGCGCCCTCGTACGAGTTCCGCGACTGCCAGGGCAAGGCGGCCCGGATCGCCGACGTCAAGGCGTAGGGCGTGTCCGGCGGCCCCGGTGGACCCCTCGACGGGGTCCGCCGGGGCCGCCTACGATACGGGCATGATCGCCTACGCCCCCGCCATCCTCTTCTTCACGCTGTGCGGCATCGGAGTGCTGCGCGACCGCCGGCGGTTCAGCAACGCCGTCCTGCTCGGCATCGCCGTCACCCTGCTGGCGCTGGCGCTGGTCGCCGAACTGCGCAAGGCCCCGACCCTGGTCGCCGAGTTGGCGGTGCTGGCGATCCTGCTGCTGCCCGCGCTCGGCACCCTGGCGCTGATCGGCTTCCTGCTCCACAACGGCATGACCATGATCCGCAAGGAGGGCATGCGGCCGGCCAACCTGCTG
The DNA here is from genome assembly GCF_053610105.1 of Kitasatospora sp. NPDC054939. Taxonomy (NCBI): domain Bacteria; kingdom Bacillati; phylum Actinomycetota; class Actinomycetes; order Kitasatosporales; family Streptomycetaceae; genus Kitasatospora; species Kitasatospora sp. NPDC054939. The sequence continues at coordinate 9,569 of NZ_JBSGXP010000192.1, forward strand.
TCGCTGCTGGCCGGTCTCGGCATGCTCGGGGTGCTCGTCCTGCTCGCCGCCGCGCTCGTGACGCAGTCGTACACCCTGGGCGTGCTGGCCGGGACGTCCGTGCTGGTGCTCGGGTACGTCTCCTTCCTCTTCGTCTGCTTCGTCGGCTACGCCTTCCTCTACGGCCGCCACCGCCCGCGCAAGGACGTCGACTTCGTGGTGGTCCTGGGCTCCGGGCTGATCGGCGGCGAGCGGGTGCCCCCGCTGCTGGCCAGCCGGCTGGAGCGCGGGCGCGACGTGTACGAGAAGCAGGCCGCGCGCGGCAACCCGCCGGTGCTGATCACCTCCGGCGGCCAGGGCCCGGACGAGAAGCTGCCCGAGTCCCACGCCATGGCGGACTACCTGACCGACAGCGGCTTCCCGGCCGAGCACGTGGTGCGCGAGGACCGCTCCCGCACCACCGAGGAGAACCTGGAGTTCAGCCGGGTCATCATGGAGCAGGCCAAGCCCGAGTACCGCTGCGTGATCGTCACCAACAACTTCCACGCCTTCCGGGCCGCCCTGATGGCGCGCAGGACCGGCGTCAACGGCCAGGTCTTCGGCTCGCGCACCGCCGCGTACTACTGGCCGAGCGCCACCATCCGCGAGTTCGCCGCGGTGTTCCTGGCCCACAAGGTCGTCAACTTCGGCATCTGCGGCCTGATCGCGCTCTGCGGCGTGCTGGCCGTGGTCTGACCCCGGCCGCGGCCGGCCGGGCCGGGCAGGTCAGGGCAGGGCAGGGCAGGGCAGGGCACGGTGCGGACGGGAAGCCGGTGGAGCGGGGCAGGGGTGTCGCGGAGCCGGCTGCCCGCCTCGTCGGCATAGGTTCGGCCGTACCTGCGCAGGAGTTCGGCGACGGTGTTCCGGTGGCTCATGGCGCGGCCTCCCGACGGCGGGCTCCCCCGGAGCGACTGCCCGGGACCGGCGGCGGCATGCGGGCGGCGAGGAGGGTACGGATGGACGGGGCGGAGCGGTCGGGGACGGACCGCGGGCTGCCGGCGACCGAGGCGGTCGGGCCGCGGTGGCGGGAACTGGACCTGCTGCCGACGCTCGACCTGCTGCGGCTGGTCAACGCCGAGGACCGCCGGGTACCGGAGGCCGTGGCCCGGCAACTCCCCCGGCTCGCCGCCGTGGTGGACGCGGTCGCGGGCGGGATGGCGCGCGGCGGGCGGCTGGTGTACGCGGGCGCGGGCACCGCGGGGCGGCTGGGGGTGCTGGACGCGAGCGAGTGCCCGCCCACCTTCGGCGTCCCGCCCGGGCTCGTGGTGGGTCTGGTCGCGGGCGGCGAACCGGCCCTGGTGACGGCCGTGGAGGGCGCCGAGGACCGGCCGGACGGGTCCTGGGCCGAGCTGGACGCGCTGCGGCTGACGGCGGCGGACACACTGGTCGGGATCTCGGCGTCCGGCCGGACCCCGTACACGCTCGGGGCGGTCCGCCGGGCCCGGGCGGCGGGTGCGCTGACGGTCGGGCTGGCCTGCTGCCGCGGCTCGGAGCTGGGAGCGGCGGCGGAGCTGGCCGTCGAGGTGGAGGTCGGCCCGGAGGTCCTGGCCGGGTCGACCCGGCTGAAGGCGGGCACGGCCCAGAAGCTGGTGCTCAACCTGCTGTCCACCGCGGTGATGGTCCGCCTGGGACACACCTACGGCAATCTGATGGTCGGGCTGCGGGCGGGCAACGAGAAGCTGCGCGACCGGGCGCAGCGGATCGTCGTCGAGGCGACCGGGGCGGAGCCGGACGCGGCCGCCCGGGCCCTGGCGGCCACCGGCGGGGCGGTCAAGGACGCGATCCTGGTGCTCCTCGCCGGGGTGGACGCCGCGACGGCCGCCCGGCTGCTGGCCGCGGTCGACGGCCGGCTGCGCGACGCCCTGGCCGCGGCGGGCGCGCCCCGCGCCCACTGAGGTGCCCGGTGCGCCGATGCCGACGGCCGCCCGGATGAGGGGTCATCACGGCGTCGGAGGCTGTCCGGACGAGGGGCCATCGCCGCCTCGGACACCGGCGCACCGGCGGGGCGGCGTCCCCGGGCGGCCCAAGCGCACGGACGGGCCCGCGGGCCCCGGTCGTTCCCGGGGCCCGCGGTGCGACGACGCGGTGCGGCGGCGGGATCAGCTCGGACTGATGCGGCCCCGCCAGCCGCCCTCCTCGCGTTCCATGTGCTCGACGTAGTCCTTGAACCGCCGCAGGTCGCCCTTGACCCGCCGGTCGACCATCCCGAGCATGTCGCCGGTCCGCTCGGCCATACCCGTGGGTTCGAAGTCCATGGCCAGGTGGACCCGGGTGTGCCGGTCGTCGATCCGCTGGAAGGTGACCACGCCCTTCTGCGTGACGTCGCCGTCGACGGTGCGCCACGCGACGCGCTCGTCGGCCAGCTGGTCCACGATCTCGGTGTCGAACTCGCGGGTGACGCCGGCGATGCTGGTCCGCCAGTGGTTGTGCCGTTCGTCGAGCTGGGTGACCGACTCGACGCCCTCCATGAACTTCGGGAACTCCTCGAAGAGCGTCCACTGGTTGTAGGCGGTGTGGAGCGGCACGTCCACGTCGACCGATTCCTTCACCAGGCTCATGGTGCGACCTCCTCGTCCGGATGCCGCCGGGGCTGTCCCGGCCGCCTCCGCGCGCCTGCCCGGCTTCCGCCCGGACAATCGCGTCCCGGCCGGCCCGCGGAGGTTTGGCCGTCCGGGCAGCGGCTAGCCGCCCGGCATGGACACTACGCACACCTCCGCCTGGCAGAGCGCGCCGTGGGCCCGCCGACTGCGCGACGCCCTGGACGCCCCCTCCGGCTGGACCTTCCTCGACGTACCGGCCGGACCGCTGCGCAAGGCCGTGGCGGGCCTGCCCCTCGGTCCGTACCGCGACGCCCTGCACGGCGTCTGGCTCGGCCACCCGCTGCACCCGGCGCTGGTGCAGGTCCCGTTCGGCTGCTGGCTGTCGGCCGGCCTGCTGGACGCGACCGGGCTGCACCGCCGGGCGGCCAGCTTCCTGGTCGCGGCCGGGCTCGCGACCGTCCCGCCCGCGGCCCTGGCCGGCTGGGTGGACTGGGCGAAGCTCGACCCGCCCCGGCAGCGCACCGGCCTGGTGCACGGCCTCGCCAACACCACCGGCGTCGCCCTGTACGCGGCCTCGCTGGCCGCCCGGCTCCGGGGCCGGCGGATGCACGGGCGCCTGCTCGGCTTCGCCGGTCTGGCCGTGATCTCCGGGGGCGCCGCGCTCGGCGGCCACCTCGCCTACCGGCAGGCCGCCGGACCGAACCGGGCCGCCGAGGTCGAGCGGCTGGCCGACCCGGACTGGCGGGAGATCGGCACGCTCGACGACTTCCCGGACGGCGAGCCGGTGCTCCGGATGGCCGGGCAGCTGCCCGTGGTGGTCGTCCGGTCCGGCCCGGACTGCACGGTCATGGCGGGCCGCTGCAGCCACCTGTCCGGCCCGCTGGCCGACGGCGCCCTGGTCGACGGCTGCCTGGTCTGCCCGTGGCACGGCAGCGAGTTCCGGCTGACCGACGGCCGGGTGGTGAACGGCCCGGCGACCGCCCCGCAGCCGGTGTTCGAGACCCGGGTGCTCGCCGGGCACCTGGAGGTCCGGTTGCCCGAGGGCGGCTGAGCCGGGTTTCCGTCCCGGGCCTGCGGGCAGCCGCCCGGCATGAAGCCGATCATCAGGGCCCCGGGCGTCTACCCGCCCCAGGACGACACCGAACTGCTCATCGAGAACCTGCGGCGCGAACCGCTCGCCGCGGACTCCCGGGTGCTGGACGTGGGCACCGGCACGGGCGCGGTGGCGCTCGCCGCCGCCCGCTCCGGCGCCCGGGTGACGGCGGTGGACGTCTCCGCACGGGCCCTCGTCAACGCCTGGCTCAACGCCCGGCTGCACCGCAGCCGGATCCGGCTGCGCCGCGGCGACCTGCTGCGCCCGGTCGCCCGCAACCGCTTCGACCTGATCACCGCCAACCCGCCGTACGTCCCCTCGGCCCGCGCCGACCTGCCCCGGCACGGCATCGCGCGGGCGTGGGACGCCGGGCGGGACGGCCGCGCGCTGCTGGACCGGATCTGCCGGGAGGCGCCGCCGCTGCTCGCCCCCGGCGGGGTGCTGCTGGTGGTCCAGTCCTCGCTGGCCGGGGTGGCCGCCACGGTGGCGGCGCTGCGGCGGGCCGGGCTGCGGACCTCCGTCACCGACCGGCGGAGGCTGCCGTTCGGTCCGGTGATGACCGCGCGGGCGGGACTGTTCGAGGAGCTGGGGCTGATCCGCCCGGGTCGGCGCGAGGAGGTCCTGGTGGTGGTGCGCGGTGTCCGGCCGGTCTGAGGAGGTGCGCCGGGTGACCCTCCCGACGGAGGGTCCGCTGCTGGTCGAGGGGCCGGTGGAGATCGTGCTGCCGGACGGCACGGTCCGCCGTTCGGACCGGCCGGTGGTGGCGCTCTGCCTCTGCCGGCGCAGTCGGCGCTACCCGTTCTGCGACACCAGTCACCGGCGCCCGCGGGGCCGCCCCAACGACCGGGCGGCGGGCCCCGGCGGGACCGCGTGCGTGGGTGAGGGCCCGGCGGCGGTGGCGGGTT
>NZ_JBSGXP010000193.1:0-12261 GCF_053610105.1 Kitasatospora sp. NPDC054939
AGATCGAGGCCGTCCTGACCGGCCACCCCGACATCGCGCAGGCCGCCGTCCTCGCCCGACAGGACACCCCCGGCGACACCCGCCTCGTCGCCTACGTGGTCGCCGAGACCGCCGACCGCGCCCGCGAGGCGGAGAGCCAGGAGGAGCAGGTCGTCGAATGGCGCGACCTCTACAACTCGCTCTACAGCACCCCGGATCCGGTCTTCGGCGAGGACTTCTCCGGCTGGAACAGCAGCTACGACGGCCGCCCGATCCCGCTGGACGAGATGCGCGAGTGGCGGTCCGCGACCGTCGAACGGATCCGCGCCCTGCGCCCCCGCCGGGTGCTGGAGATCGGCGTCGGCACCGGGCTGCTGCTCTCCCGGCTGGCCCCGGACTGCGAGGAGTACTGGGCGACGGACTTCTCCCCGTCGGTGATCGAGGCCCTGCAACGACACGTCGACGCCGACCCGGTGCTCGCCGCCCGCGTCCGGCTGCTGACCCGGGCCGCCCACGAGACCGAGGGCCTGCCGGCCGGCGGCTTCGACACCGTCGTGCTGAACTCCGTCGTCCAGTACTTCCCGAACGCCGCCTACCTGGAGCGGGTGCTGCGGTGGGCCGTCCGGCTGCTCGCCCCCGGCGGCGCGGTGTTCGTCGGCGACGTCCGCAACCCCCGCCTGCTGCGCGCCCTCACCACGGCCGCCCAGGCCCATCGCGCGCCCGCCCCGAATGCCGGCCGCACCGCCGCCGACCTCGCCGCGCTGCGCCGGGCCGTCGAACAGAGCCTGGTGCGGGAGAAGGAACTGCTGGTCGACCCGGAGTTCTTCGCGGCCCTGGCGCACCGCCTGCCCGGCCTCGCCGGCGCCGACATCCGCCTCAAGCACGGCACGGCGCAGAACGAGCTCACCCGCTACCGCTACGACGTGGCCCTGTACACGGAGGGCGCCGCCGTCCTCCCGCTCGACGCGGCCCCCGCCCGCCCGTGGCGGCGCGAACAGGACGGCCTGGCCGCGCTCGCCGAACAGCTGCGAGGCGAGCGGCCCGGTCTGCTGCGCCTCACCGGCGTCCCCAACGCCCGGGTGGCGGCCGAGCACGCGCTCGCCGAGGCCGTGGCCCGGGGCAGTGGGACACCCGGACCGACCGGCTCGGTGGACCCGGAGGTCTTCCACCGGCTGGGCGCCGAACTCGGCTACTGGGTGGGCGTCACCTGGGCGCCGCAGGCCCCCGGGGCCGTCGACGTGGCCTTCGTCCGCCGCGACCTGCTGGCCGCCGGGGCCCGCCCCACCGGCGTCTACACCGCCGAAGGACCGGCCGGCGCCCCGCTCGCCGGCTGGACCACCAGCCCGGCCGCCCGGCGCGGCACCGGCGCGCTGCTCACCGCCCTGCGCGAGTACGCCCGCGCGCACCTGCCGGAGTACATGCTGCCCGCGGCCTTCGTCCCGCTGGACCGGCTGCCGCTCACCGCGAACGGCAAGCTCGACCGGGCCGCGCTGCCCGCCCCCGACCCCGGCGGGGCGGACACCGGCCGCGGCCCGCGGACCCCGCAGGAGCAGGTGGTCTGCGAGCTGTTCGCCGAGGCGCTGGGCCGGCCGGTGGTCGGCGTCGACGAGGACTTCTTCGACCTCGGCGGCCACTCGCTGCTCGCCACCCGGCTGATCGCCCGGCTGCGCTCGGCCCTCGGCGCGGAGATCGGCCTGCGCACCCTCTTCGAGGCGCCCACGCCCGGCGGGATCGCCGCCCGGCTGGACGTCGACGACACCGACGGCGCGTACGAGGTGGTGCTGCCGCTGCGCACCGGGGGCAGCCGGCCGCCGCTGTTCTGCATCCACCCCGGCGGCGGGATCAGCTGGTCGTACAGCGGCCTGCTCAAGCACCTCGGCCCCGAGTACCCGGTGTACGGGATCCAGGCGCGCAGCCTGGCCCGGCCGGAGGAGCGGCCGGCCACCGTCGAGGAGATGGCGGCCGACTACGCGGACCGGATCCAGGAGGTGCAGCCGCACGGCCCGTACCACCTGGCGGGCTGGTCGTTCGGCGGGCTGTGCGCGCACGCGCTGGGCGCCGAGTTCCAGCGCCGCGGCGAGTCGGTGGCGCTGCTGGCGGTGCTCGACGTGGTGCCGGACTGGCAGGGGCTCACCCACGCCGACGTCCCGGCGCCCGACGACCGGGTGATGCTGCTCTACCACGTGGGCCTGGTCGACGACGGCACCGCCCGGCAGGACGGCGAGGAGCTGACCTTCGAGCGGGCGCGGGAGATCCTGCGCCGCCAGGGCAGCGTGCTCGCCGCGCTGGACGAGGAGCGGCTGACCGCGATCACCGCGATCTCCGCGCACAACACGCACCTGACGGTCGACTACCGGCCGTCCCGGATCGACGGCGACCTGCTGCTGATCGCCACCTCGGAGCAGCACGACCCGCCCGTCACCGCCGAGGCCTGGCAGCCGTTCGTGACCGGCGGCGTCGACTGCCGGGTGGTCACGGGCGACCACGGGACCATGCTGACCCGTCCCGGCACCCTGGCGCAGATCGGCCGGATCATCTCCGACGCCCTGCGCGCGCTCGAACGGCACGAGCCCGAACGGCACGAGTGAGACCGGCCCCGGCGAACCCGGGGCGCGTCCCTCCGAATTCCGACGAGGACCTCCGACAAGGACCGAGGACCATGCTGACCGATCTGCTACCCGTCGATCTGGACAAGGCACTGGACACCGTCGACCAGTGGCTGACCGACTACATCTCCCGGCCGCACCCCGAACTGGGCCGCTCCGGCCCGGTCTGCCCGTTCGTGGAGCCGGCCCGCCGGGCCGGGGTACTGGAGACCAGGATCCGGCTGGTCGGGCCGACCCCCAGCCGGGCGCTGCTCACCGAGATCGTCCGCTGCGGCCTGGACGAGTTCCACGAGGTGGAGTGGAAGGGCGCCAACCCCAACCTCCGCTCGCTGGTGCTGGTGCTGCCCGACCTGACCCCGGACCACCTGCACCTGCTGGACGAGGCACATGCGGCGGTGAAGCCGGAGTGCGTGCCGCGCGGGCTGATGATCGGCCAGTTCCACGAGCGGTGCGAGGAGCCGGCGGCCCGCAACCCGGGCTTCCCCGTCAGCCGCTCCCCGGTGCCGGTGGTGGCGCTGCGCGCGATGGCCATCCACGACGTGCTGTTCCTGTCCGACCGCCGGGACTGGTTCGCCGAGTACGTGCGCCGCTTCGGCCGGCGCTACCGCAGCTCGGCGCACGGCGTGGACCCGGTGCTCGCCGAGCAGTACGAGCGGGCCTGCCGCCTGCACGGCATCCGGGGCTGACGGCCGTGCGCACCGGGACCCCCGTCCACCGGGGGATGGACCGCGCCGAGCTGGACCGGCAGTACTCGCCGAGCAGCCGGGTGACCAGCCTGCAGGCGTACCTCGACGCGTACGCCCGGGAGAGCGCGGACGTCCGGCGCCGCCACCCGGTGCGCACCGGGCTGGCGTACGGCCCGCACCCCGCGGAGCGGCTGGACCTCTTCCCCGCCGTCCCCGGGCCGGGCACCGGCGCCCCCGGCCCCGGCGGCGACCCGCCGCTGCTGGTCTTCGTGCACGGCGGCAACTGGCAGGCGCTGGGCCGGGCCGAGTCGGCGTTCGCGGCCCCTCCGCTGCTGCGGGCCGGCGCCGCCGTCGCGGTGCTCGACTACGGGCTCGCCCCGGCGACCGGGCTGGACGCCATGGTCGGGATGGTCCGCCGGGCGGTGGACTGGCTGCTGCGCAACGCCGCCGGGCTCGGCTTCGCCCCCGGGCGGCTGCACCTGTGCGGCACCTCGGCCGGCGCGCACCTGGCGGCCATGGCGCTGGTGCCCGGCCCGTACCGGAGGCCCGAGTGCGGCCCGGACGTCTCCGGCCGGATCGCCGGGGCGGTCCTGCTGAGCGGCCTGTACGACCTGGAGCCGGTCCGCCTCTCGTACGTCAACGAGGCGCTGCGGCTGGACGGGGCCGGAGCGCGCCGCAACAGTCCGCTGCTGCGGCTGCGCGCCGTCCCGCCGCTGGTCCTGGCACGCGGCGGCAACGAGACCGCCGAGTACGTCCGCCAGCACGACCGCCTGGTGGCGGCGCTGCGGCCGCGGGCGGCGGTCACCGAGGCCGTCGCCGCGGCCCGCGACCACTTCGACCTCCCCTACGACCTGGGCGTCCCGGGCACCGTGCTCGGCGACGCCGTCCTGGCACAGCTGCGACCGGAAGGGACCACCGCATGACGAGCACCGAGCGCACCACCGACCCGGGCGGGCGGGCCGCACCGGGCTGTCCGTACGCGGCGGCGCCGGCGGCGGCCGAGGCCTCCTCCGACGAGGAGCGCCGGGCGCAGAACGCGCGGACCGGCGGCGCACCGCGCACCGAGTTCGCGGCCGGCCACACCCCGTACGTCAGCTACGCCCGGATGGACGAGCTGCTGGACCTGCAGCAGCCGCTCACCGGGGCCGACACCGAGCCCGGGTTCATCATCCTCAGCCAGGTCAAGGAGCTGCTGTTCAAACTGCTCCACACCGAGCTGTCGACCGTCCGGGCCCGGCTGCGGGAGGACCGGGTCGACGACGCGCTGTGGACGCTGCGGCGGGCCGGGCGGGTGCAGCAGGTGCTGCTCGCGAGCTGGGAGGCGTTCTCGGCGCTCTCGCCGGTGGAGTTCGCCGAGTTCCGGGACGTGCTGGGCGCGGCCTCGGGCTTCCAGTCGTACTCCTACCGGCGGTTGGAGTTCCTGCTGGGCAACAAGGACCCGGTGATGGTCGAGCCGCACCGCAACTCCCCGGCGTACCCGGCGGTGGTCGCCGCGCTGCACGAGCCGAGCCTGTACGACGAGGCGCTGGCGCTGCTGGCGCGCCGCGGCCTGCTGGCCCCGGCCGGGTCCGAGGAGCGCGACCCGGCGCGCCCGTACCGGGAGGGGGCGGAGGTGGAGGCGGCCTGGCGCGCGGTCTACCGCGACCCGGTCCGGCTGCGCGAGCTGTACCTGCTCGGCGAGGCGCTGCTCGACACCGCCGACGGGTTCGCCCGCTGGCGCTACACGCACCTGGTGACGGTGCAGCGGCTGCTCGGCGCGAAGCCGGGCACCGGCGGCACCGACGGGGTGGCCTGGCTGGCCCGGATCAGCGAGCACCGCTTCTTCCCGGAGCTGTGGTCGGTCCGCTCGACCCTCTGACCCGCCCCCGTACCCCCACCGAGCCCCGTACCCCTACCGAGCCCCTACCCCCATCGAGGAGGAGCACCGTGACGCACCTGCCGCCCGCCCTCGCCCGTGCGACGGCCGAGGCACTGGACCGGGCCGATCCGCTGGCCCCCTTCCGGGAGCGGTTCGTGGTCGACGACCCGGAGCTGGTCTACCTGGACGGCAACTCGCTCGGCCGGCTGCCGGCGGCCACCGCGGACCTGCTCGACGACGTGGTGCGCACCGGCTGGGGCGGCGGCCTGGTCCGCTCCTGGCAGCACTGGATCGACTGGGGGCAGCGGCTCGGCGACCGCCTCGCCGAGCACGTCCTCGGCGCCCGGCCCGGCGAGGTGGCGGTCTCCGACTCGACCTCGGTCAACCTCTACAAGCTGGCCGCGGCGGCCCTGGAAGCGGCGCCCGGCCGGGGCACCGTGGTCCTGGACGCCGAGGACTTCCCGACCGACCGCTACGTGCTCCAGGGCCTGGCCGCCGAACGGAAGCTGAACGTCCGCCCGGTGAGCGGCGGCCTCGACGGCGGGGTGACCGCCGAGCACCTGGAGGCCGTACTGGACCGCGACGTCGCGCTGGTGGTGCTCTCCCTGGTGTCGTACCGCAGCGGGGCCCTGCTCGACCTGCCCCGGCTGACCGCGCTGGCCCGGGAGGCCGGGGCCCTGGTGCTCTGGGACCTCTCGCACGCGGCCGGCGCCGTCCCGGTGGACCTCGCCGCGGCCGGAGCGGACCTCGCGGTCGGCTGCACCTACAAGTACCTGAACGGCGGCCCGGGCGCGCCGGCCTTCCTCTACGTGCGGCGGGAGCTGCAGGCCGGGCTGCGCCAGCCGATCCAGGGCTGGTTCGGGCAGCGGGACCAGTTCCTGATGGGCCCGGAGTACGACCCGGTGGAGCGGATCGAGCGCTTCCTGGTCAGCACCCCGCCGGTGCTGTCCATGGCCGCGATCGAGCCCGGCCTCGACCTGGTCGGCCGGGCCGGCCTGCCGGCGATCCGGGCCAAGGGCCGCCGGCTCGGGCAGCTGGTGGTCGACCTCGCCGACCGCCGGCTCGCGCCGCTGGGCTTCACGCTCGCCTCGCCGCGCGACCCCGAGCGGCGCGGCTCGCACGTCTCCCTGCACCACCCCGAGGCGTGGCGGATCTGCCGGGCGCTCGCCGAGGAGGCCCGGGTGGTCTGCGACTACCGCGTCCCGGACCGGCTGCGGATCGGCCCCAGCCCGCTGTACACCCGCTACACCGAGGTCTGGGACGCGATCGACCGGCTGTGCGGGGTCGTCGCCGACGGCGCCCACCTGCGGCAGCCCACCGAACTCGCCCGGGTGACCTGACACCCCGCGGGCCCCGCCTTCCGTACCCCCTGTCCGACCCGAACCGCCCGACCCGAACCGTCCACCCCGACCGACCGACTCGAACCGACCACCCCGGAGCACTCCATGGCGAACGTCCCCCCGCTCACCCACGACGGCCTGGTCCGCATCCTCTTCGGCTCCTCGGCCTTCCAGATGCTCAACGCGGGCTGCCGGCTCGGCCTGTTCCCGCTGCTCGACCGCAGCCCCGGGCTCGACCCCGAGGAGATCGGCCGGGAGCTGGGCCTGCGCCCCCGCCCGGTGCAGATCCTGCTGCTCGGCACCACCGCGCTGGGCCTGACCGTCCGCGAGGGCGACGCCTACCGCAACGCCGACCTGCTGGCCGCCATGTTCGCCGACGACACCTGGGAGATCACGGCCGACCTGGTCGAGTACGAGGAGCGGATCGTCCGCCCCGCGGAGGTGGACTTCACGGACTCGCTGCGCGCCGACCACAACGTCGGGCTGCGCCGGATCGCGGGCGAGGGCGGCGACCTCTACCACCGGCTCTCCGCCGACCCCGACCTGGAGCAGCTGTTCTACCGCTGCATGCGCTCCTGGTCGCGGCTGTCCAACCCGGTCCTGGTCGAGCAGGCCGACCTCACCGGGGTGCGCCGGGTGCTGGACGTCGGCGGCGGCGACGCGGTGAACGCGATCGCGCTGGCCCGGGCCAACCCGGAGGTGGCGTTCACCGTGCTGGACCTGCCGAGCACGGTGGAGATCGCCCGTCGCAAGGTGGCCGAGCAGGGCCTCGCCGACCGGATCGAGGTGCGCGCCGCGGACATCTTCACGGACGACTACCCGGCCGGCCACGACTGCGTGCTGTTCGCCAACCAGCTGGTGATCTGGTCGCCGGAGCAGAACCTCGCGCTGCTGCGCAAGGCGTACCGCGCGCTCCCCGGCGGCGGCCGGGTGCTGGTGTTCAACGCGGTCTCCGACGAGAGCGGCGACGGCCCGCTCTACGCGGCGCTCGACAACGTCTACTTCGCGACCCTGCCGGCCCCGAGCAGCACCATCTACCACTGGGGCCAGTACGAGCAGTGGTTCGCCGAGGCCGGGTTCGCCAAGACCGAGCGCCGCCCGGGCGGCCGGTGGACGCCGCACGGGGTGATCGCCGCGGTGAAGTGACCGCCGCGGGCGGTCCGGTGGACGCGCCGGGGCCCCGCCGGACGATCTCCGGCGGGGCCCCGGGGGCGTCCCGGTGCGGTCAGCGGCGGCTGGGTGCGGGCCCCGTGTCGAGGGTGCGCGCGGCGGCGCTGTCGAGCACCGTGAGCACCCACTCCTCGAAGGCGCGGTCGGACCGCTCGGCGGCCTCGCGCCAGCGCTCGACCCGGTCGACGGCAGCGCAGATCCGCGGCAGGCTGGCGGAGTCGGCGGCGGTCGGCCGTCTGGTGCCCTGCCGGCTCTCGCGCACCCGGGTGCGGAGCTGGTTGCGCGACCAGCCCTGCTGCTCGGCCCGGGTGAGCCAGCCGTCGGCGTCGTCCGGGGGGAGGGCGGCGACCTCGGCGTGGTGTCCGAAGCTCAGCTGCTCACGCCGCCGCCGCAGTTCGAACCGGCGGGCCACCCAGGCGTAGTTGCGCAGGGTCTGGTAGTCCAGCCCGGCGGCCTCGACGCCGGCCTGGTACCGGTCCGCGTACCGGTCCTGTCCGTAGACCAGCCAGTCGCCCAGGCACCAGGCGGAGGAGTCGGCGACCCGGAAGATCTGGAGTCCGGCCTGTTCCCACCGGTCGAAGGTGAGCGCGGACGGCATCCGGAGTCCGAGCCGGGTGGTGAGGATGCGCGGCTGGCCCGCCGGGGGTGTCCGGCGGGGGACGACGGAGGGGCGGCCGGGTCGGGGAGTGGGTAAGAGGCGCTGCTGCTCGTCCTTGGCGAAATGTTGCACGGTTCTCCCTGAATCGGGGCGCGGCAATTTCGTAGTGGATCGGATGTTCGACCGAAGGCGCGGCGCAGCCAGTGCGTACGCCCGATCGTAGTCCAATCTTTGACGGATGGTCAATGACCATGTCAAGTGCGGGCGGGCGGGTTCGTACGCATTCTTGCCGCCGTCGACTCGATGCCGTCGAGCAGGACGGCCAGCCCGGTGTGAAACGTTTCCCTCGCCTCCTGCTCCAGGTACGGGGTGCCGTCCCCGGTGGGTGCGGGCTCCGGCGCGTCGGCGGCGGCCCGGGCCTCCAGATCGGCCAGCAGCGGGAAGCGCTCGGCGAAGTCGGGGGCGAGTTCGGCGAGCAGCGCGGAGCGGGTGAGCCACCAGTCGTCGTCCGCCACACCGGTCGCCGCGGCCGCCTGCCGGGCCTCCGCGGCGGTCTGGGCCGTGCCGCGGACGAACTGCAGCACGGTGCCCAGGGTGCGGCGCAGCGCCAGCGGTTCGAGGCCGGTGCCGCGCAGGATCCCGACCAGCGTCTCCAGCACCCGGTACTCGCCGGGGCCGAGCACGGGGCGGGCCTGCGAGACCTGGAGCACCCACGGGTGGCGCAGGTAGAAGGCCCAGGCGTCGTCGGCCCAGGCGGTGACGGCCCTGCGCCAGCCGGCCCCGGTGTCGTAGCCGTCCGGCAGCTCGCCGAGCACCCGGTCGTGCATCAGGTCGACCAGCTCGCTCTTGCCCGGCACGTAGGTGTAGAGCGCCATCGCGGTGCGGCCCAGCCGCTCGCCGACGGCCCGCATCGACAGGGCCGCCATGCCGTCGGCGTCCGCGACGGCGATCCCGGCCGCCACGATGGCGTCCACGCTCAGCGCCGGCTTGGGGCCGGGCCCGGTGCGCCCCTCGGGGGCGCCCGGCTGCCGCCACAGCAGGGACATCGAACGGCGGGCATCGCCCTGTCCGGCAAACACGACCACCTTGCAACTCCTTATGCCATAAAGTAACCTCACCGAGGCAACTCTTTATGGCGTAAGGTTATCAGCGGGGCGCGGCGCTGTCCGCCCCGGCCCCAGTACTTTGTGGAGGGTCCCGTGGCGGAACTGCCCGTTTCGTTCATCCAGGTCACCGATGTCGTCCGGATCACGCCGCAGATGGTCCGGGTGACCTTCGACGCCGACACCCTGGAGGACACCGTCGGCACCACGCCGGACCAGCAGGTCAAGCTCTGCTTCCCGCGGCCCGGCCAGAGCGTCCCCGTCCTCCCCGAGCAGAGCGAGGACGCCACCGGCTGGTACCACGCGTTCCTCGCCATCCCCGAGGACGAGCGGCCCTGGATGCGCAGCTTCACCGTCCGCCGACGCCGCCCCGGCAGCAGCCTGCTCGACATCGACTTCGTCCTGCACGGCGACGCAGGCCCCGCCACCGCCTGGGCCGGCCGCGCCCGCCCCGGCGACCAGCTCGGCATGGTCGGCCCGTCGGCGATCTACGCCCGGCCCGCCACCGCCGACGAGCCGGCCGGGGGCGTCCTGCTGCTGGCCGGCGACGAGACCGCGCTGCCCGCCGTCGCCACCCTGGTGGAGGCCCTGCCCGCGGGCGCCCGCGCCGTCGCCTACCTGGAGGTCGCCGACGCCGCCGAGGAGCAGGCCCTCGCAACGGACGCCGACCTGACCGTGCACTGGCTGCACCGCGACGGCACCCCGCCCGGCCACAGCGACCTCCTGCCGCAGGCCCTCCGGGCGGCCGAGTTCCCCGAGGGCATCGCCCGCGCCTGGATCGCCGGCGAGTCCGGGGTGGTCCGCGCGCTGCGCCGCCACCTGGTCGCCGACCGGGGCCTGGACAAGCGCGCGGTGGAGTTCAGCGGCTACTGGCGGGTCAAGCTCACCCAGGACGACGCGCCCACCGCGGAGGACCTCGCCGAGGCGCAGGAGCGGCTGGCCGAGTACCAGGCCGCCCAGACCGGTCGGGCCGACGCCGCGCAGTGACCCCCTCCGGATCCGGTGGCCGGGCCCCCGCGCCGGCGGGCGGCCCGGCCGCCGCCGGGCCACCGACCGTCAGTTAGGAGAACGCGTGATCACGGTTCGAGGCCTCGCCAGGCGCTTCACCCTCGGGGGGCGCACCGTCGACGCGGTGAACGGCATCGACTTCGACGTGGCCGACGGCGAACTCGTCGGCTTCCTCGGCCCCAACGGCGCGGGCAAGACCACCACCCTGCGCATGCTGACCACCCTGCTGCGCCCGACGGGGGGCGAGGCGACGGTGGGCGGCTGCGACCTGCTGGCGGACCCGCAGGGGGTCCGCCGGCGGATCGGCTACGTGGCGCAGGGCGGCGCCACCTGGCCGGATTCCACCGTCGCCGAGGAGATCGAGCTCCAGGCCCGGCTGTACGGGCTGTCGCGGGCCGAGGCCCGCCGCCGCGGAGCCGACCTCGCCGAGCGGCTCGACCTGGCGGGACTCGACCGCCGCCCGGCCAAGACCCTCTCCGGCGGTCAGCGCCGCCGGCTGGACATCGCCCTCGGGCTCGTCCACGAACCGGCCCTGGTCTTCCTGGACGAGCCCACCACCGGCCTCGACCCGCAGAGCCGGGCCAACCTGTGGGACCACGTCCGCCGGCTGCGCGCCGACCAGGGCGTCACGGTCTTCCTCACCACCCACTACCTCGACGAGGCCGACGCGCTCGCCGACCGCATCCTGGTCGCCGACCACGGCCGGATCGTCGCCGAGGGCACCCCCGACGCGCTCAAGGCCGGGGTCTCCGGGGACGCCGTCACCGTCGGCGTCGCCGACCGGGCCGAGGAGGCCGCCGAACTGGCCGGGAAGCTGGCCGGCGCGCACGAGGTGGCCGTCACCGGCGGCACCGTGCGGTTCCGGGTGCCGCGCGGCGACGCCGTCCTGCCCGACCTGCTCCGGGCCCTCGACGCCGAGGGCATCGCCCTGGCCTCGGTGCAGGTCCACCGCCCCACCCTCGACGACGTCTTCCTCGGCCTCACCGGCCGCTCGCTGCGCGACACCGCCCAGGGCGCGCCCACCCCGGAGGCCGCGCATGCTGCGTGACACCTGGCTGATCTTCGACCGGGACCTGCGGCTGTCGCTGCGCAGCCCCACCTGGGTGCTGATCGGGATCATGCAGCCGCTGCTGTACCTGTTCCTGTTCGGGCCGCTGATGGTCACCGTGGTCGACCACACCCCGGGCTTCCCGCCCGGCAACGCCTGGGCGGTGCTGACCCCGGCGCTGATCGTCCAGACGGCGCTGTTCAGCGGGGCGTTCGCCGGGGTCGGCCTGCTCACCGAGTACCGCACCGGCGTGGTCGACCGCTTCCGGGGCACCCCGGCGAGCCGGTCGGCGCTGCTGCTCGGCAAGGTCCTCGCCCAGGCCGTCCAGGCCGTCGCGCAGGCCGTGCTGATCGTCGTGGTGACCATGCTGGTCTTCGACCTGGAGGCGCCGTTCGGTGGCATGCTGCTCAGCCTCGCCATCGCCGCCCTGCTCGCCGTGGCGCTCTCCTCGGCCTCGTACGCGCTGGCGCTGCTGCTCAAGAGCGAGGCCGCGTTCCCGCCGCTGCTCAACGCCGTCCTGCTGCCGCTGCTGCTGCTCTCCGGGGTGCTGCTGCCGGTCAGCGCCGAACTCGCCCCCGGCTGGCTCTACACGCTGGCCCGGATCAATCCGCTGACCCACGTGGTGGACGCCGAGCGCGCGGCGTTCCGCGGCGACCTGGCCGCGGACGGCCTGGTGACGGGCTCCCTGGTGCTGCTGGCGATGGCGCTGCTGGCGGTGTTCTGGGGCACCCGCACCTTCCGGAAGGAGAGCGCCTGAGCAGCGCCTGATCGGCAACCGAGCCCGGGGGCCCCGTCCGGCCCTCCCGGTCCCCCCCCCCCCCCCCCCCCCGCCCGGGGGCGGGGGGCGCCAGCCCCCCGACCACAG
>NZ_JBSGXP010000193.1:12271-13974 GCF_053610105.1 Kitasatospora sp. NPDC054939
TCCGGGGCCCCCCGCCCCTACCGGACGGACCGCGCCGTCCCTGCGCCGGATGGCCTCCCGCCCGCGGGGGCCCCGCCGGGCCCCCCCGGCCCCCCCCCGCCCCGGGGCCGCGCGGGGGGCGGGCGGTCGCCCGTCCGCGGCCGTCCGGCCCGCGCTCAGTTCTCCGCGGCGGCGCCGTCGGGGCCGTCGGGCGCCGGTTCGTCGGCTGGCGCGCCGCCCAGCAACCGGAGCAGGCCGGCGATCTCGTGGCCGGCCTCGGCGGGGTGGCGGAAGGTGGTGCCGTCGAGCACCCGGTAGTGGTTGCGCCGGCCGTCGCGGCTGCGGCTGAGGTACCCGGCGGCCTCCAGGTCGGTGACGATCGCCTGCACCGCCCGCTCGGTCAGCTCGCAGGACTGCGCCAGGTCCCGCAGCCGGACCGAGGGGTCGCGCGAGATGAGCAGCAGCACCCGCGCGTGGCTGGTCAGGAAGGTCCACGAGGTGCGGGGCGCGGCCGACTGCTTCATGGCACCATCCTATGCGCCCATCATTCGCGATTCCGGATACCCGATATAGACTTCCGGTATCGGTCGAGTGCCGATTCCGCTCGTACGCACCGGCCGCGACGCACGCACCAGCCGCAGACACGTCCACCCGCCCACGGGCACCAGGGAGGCAGCCGTGCCGGACCGAGGCGAACCGACCGCCGCGAGGCCCCGGGCGGACGCCCCCGCCGATCCCGCGGCGCCGGCCGATCCGGGCATGCCGGCCGGGCCCGGGGCGCCCGCCGCCCGGCCGCTGTGGGGGATGCGCTCGGGCAACGGGCGGCTGCGGGCGGACCTGGAGACCGCCGCCGACGGCGCGGTGGTCGGCCGGGTCGCCGGCGAACTGGACCACGACTCCGCCCCCGAGCTGCGGCGCGCCCTCACCGCGGCCCTGCACTCCGGCCCGGTGGGCCTGCTGCTGGACCTCTCCGGGGTGACCTTCTGCGACAGCGCCGGCCTGGAGGTGCTGCTGCGCATCCGCCGCGAGGCCGCGGCCGCCGGCCGCACCTTCGGGCTGGGCACGGTCGGCGAGCGGGTCGGGCGCCTGCTGGACCTCACCGAGACCAGGTCGCTGCTGGTCGCGGACGGGGCAGACGCGCCGCTGCGCGCTCCCGGCGGTCCGCCGGGCCCGGCGCGTCGGACCGCACCACCCGGACGGTGACTGGTAGTAGTTGGCCAGTCGCGCGGCGGATCCACCGCTCTCGCTCGACCCGACAAGGAGCGGTCATGGGTGGCAGGCAGCGTCCGCCGCGTGCGCGGGGCCCGCGCAGGCGCGAGACCCGGGTGGAGATCGCCCGCCTGGAGGGCTACCTCGCCTGGGAGGCGGAGGTGTCGGCGGCCGAGCGGGACGCCGCCGAGTTCGTCGGCCGCTTCCCCTGGCTGCCGCCGGAGGAGCGTGCGAGCCTGCAGGAGGCGTACGCCCAGGAGCGGCTGCGCTACGCCGAGGAGGTCGTGGACCGCGCGGTCGAGCGCTGCCGGCAGCTGGCGGGCCGCTACCGGCGCGAGTGCCGGGAGATCTGCGCGCGCTGGGCGGCGCTCTGCTTCCTGGTGATGGCCGCCTCGGTCGCCCTCGGGATCCTGCCCTTCGCCCTGCACGCCTGAGACCTCCTACCTGAGACCTCCTACCTGAGACCTCTCCCACCTGAGCCCGGAACGCCCGGGGCCCGCCGCGCGGTGCTGCGT
>NZ_JBSGXP010000194.1:0-13899 GCF_053610105.1 Kitasatospora sp. NPDC054939
GGTCCCGGGTCCGGCCCCGGGACCGTTCCGGCCGTCGCCCCAGGGATGGGCGGCGGGGCCGCGGCCTTCGTCGGCCGCCTGCCCCGGCTGCCCGTCCCGGCGGCCCGTTTCGTGGCACGCCCGGTGCGCGTCGCTGCAGTCTTCGCGGCGGCGTGCTCGCCGGACTGTTCCGTGTCCTGCACGGTGATCACCTCCGAGGGGAGGTTGCCGCGCGGTCAGGACGATCGGCCAGTGGGTTCCGCATTCCTGTGGACAACCCGGGGGCTGTGGATAACTCGCGTCACCCGCAGGAGTGATATGAGCGGAATACCCGGAATAGCACTGGACAGCGGAACGTCGTACGGTCCAACGTCGGCTCCGGGATCAGTTCCCGAAGCCCGAATCGTCCGAGGGCAGTTCCAGGTCGCTCTTCGCGAGTTCCTCGATGTTCACGTCCTTGAAGGTCAGCACCCGGACCTTGCGGACGAAACGGGCCGGCCGGTACATGTCCCAGACCCACGCATCCGCCATCGACACTTCGAAGAACACCTCACCCTGGACCGAGTGCACCTGCAGCTCGTAGTCGTTGGTGAGGTAGAACCGTCGCTCGGTCTCGATCACGTACTTGAACAGGCCGACGACGTCCCGGTACTCCCGGTAGAGCTTGAGCTCCATCTCGGTCTCGTACTTTTCGAGATCTTCGGCACTCATCCAGGCGTCCCCTCAACTTGTCACGTCCACCCATTGTGGACCACCACAGCAGCCCTCAGAGCCGTACCGGAACGACTGGCGGCCCTTCGGCCAACAGCCGCCCCATGAACTCCGCAAGCCCGCTCGGGTAAACCGTCTCCTCGGTCTCCCGCAGCTCCTCGAACGTCCACCAGCGCGCTGCCAGGAGCTGGGCGTGTTCGTCGGCGCCCATTCCCGTGTGGTCGAGCACCGTGTCCGCGGTCCGGGCCAGGTGGAACCACTGCTCCTGCTCGTAGCGCTGTCCTTGGAAGGAGAACGAAACCGTGCCGAACGCCACCAACGGCCCGAGCTCCACGTCCCGCAGGCCGGTCTCCTCGGCGAGTTCCCGCACGGCCGCCTCGTGCACGCCCTCACCGGGCTCCAAACCGCCCCCGGGGGTGAACCACCAGGTGGTGCCGGGCACCGCGGGGTCCTCTCCCCTGAACAGCAGCAGCCGGTCCTGGGGGTCGAACAGCAGCACGCGCGCCGCTCTGCGCCGTTCCGTGCTCATCGCAGCCCTCCCCGCCCACGTCGTACGACCAGGTGATGCCCTCGATCCTGCCACCCGGCGGACCGTTCCGGGGCGCACTTCGGTTCGGCGGCGGTGGTGGTGGTGCCCGCCGTGGCGACGCTCAGGCCGCCCGCCGGCGCAGTCGCCCGACCAGGCCTGCCACTCCGCCCACCGCCGACGTCAGGACGATCAGCGCCGCGCCTACAACGGTCGCGTAGAAGGCCGGTTTCAGCGGTCCGGGCTCGCCGGCCTTCGATCCGCCGAAGCCGTCGAAGGCGGTGGTGCGGGCGAGCAGCCCGGCCCGGCCCAGCGGCAGGACGGTCGCCTCGACCCGGGCTTCGACATCACCGGCCGCGATCGTCCCGCCGTCCACCTCCAGGTGGGTGCGGGAGTCGAGCGAGCCCAGCCGGTTGTCGCCCAGCAGGAAGAGCCGGCCGGCCGGGACCTCCACGCTGAACGAGCCGTTCAACGCGCCCTGCTGCGCCAGGTACGGCTCCTCCACGGGCTTGCCGTTGACCGTCAGACGGTGGTCGGCTCCCGCGTTGGACACGGTGTCGCCGCCGACGGCGACCACCCGCTTGACCATCAGCCCGGCGCCCCAGGCCGTATCGCGGAAGACCACGATGTCGCCGCGGCCGACGGCGGCGCCGTCGGTCGAGCGCGCCAGGACGGTGTCCCCCACCTTCAGGGTGGGAGACATCGACGGCGTCGGAATCCGGTAGGGCCGGTAGTCGAGCGCCAGGACGGCGAACCCGCCGACCAGCAGCACGAGGCCCAGGGCGATCGCCACGCCCTGCACGACGGCCGACGGCTTGCGACGCGGCCGGGGCGTGGCGGCGGGGCGGTCGGCGGACTGCTCCACAACACTGCTGCTCATCGACATCGCCCAACCCTGACCGACCCGGAAACGCTGGCAGCGCGCCGGCGCCGGGGGCGGGAAAGCCGACGGGCCGTGGCACGTCCGAGCAGATTACTCGTCGGTACCACGGCCCGCGCAAGACCTGGCGCGCCCTCGGAAGGTGTCAGGGGTGCGTCCGGTGATCCGTCCCGGTCGGGCTCGCCCCGACCGTCGGCCCCTCGGCCGCCCCGTCCGTTCCCGGCGTACCCGGGTCCGGAGTGCCACCGGCCACGGCGCCCGCGCTCGGCCCGCGCCGACCGGTCCGGTCGTGCAGACGGCGCACCACCGGCAGCAGCGCGATCGCGCCGACCGCGCCGGCCACGGGCGGGACGACCGGTGCTGCCGCCGCCAGCCCCTTCTGGTCGAAGGTGCTCGGCACCGGGAGGGTCGCCCAGCGGTTGATGGGCCACGCCACGACGAAGGCCCGTCCGATCACCTCGTCCACCGGGACGGTCCCACCGCCGGGCTGGTCCATGTGGAAGCGGGAGTCCAGCGAGTCCGCACGGTGGTCGCCCATGACCCAGAGCCGGCCCTCGGGCACCTTCACCGGACCGAACGGCTTGGTACCGCAGGGGGTGTTGCCCGGGAAGACGTACGGCTCGTCGAGGGCGATCCCGTTGACCTTGACCGGCCCCTCGCCCTCGCACTCGACGGTGTCCCCGCCGACCGCGATGACCCGCTTGATCAGGTCCTTCTCGTCGGCCGACGGCATCAGGCCGACGAAGCTCAGCACCTCCTGGATGCCCCGGACGAAGGAATTGTCGCTCTGCTGCACCGGCTCGTCGCTCAACCAGCCGCCCGGGTCGTGGAACACCACGACCTCGCCGCGCTCCGGCTCGGCACCGAACCACGGAGTGAGCTTGTCCACCAGGACCCGATCGCCGACCTGCAGGGTGTTCTGCATCGACTCGGACGGAATGGAGAACGCCTGGACGAAGAAGGTCTTGATCACCAGGGCCAGGATCAGCGCGATCCCGATGAGGATCGGCAGTTCCTTCCAGAAGGAGCGCTGTTTGCGTTCCCCGCCGGAGGACTGCTCCTCGGATGCGTCGGCCGCTCCCACACCGTCCGTGCCGTCGTCCGAGGCGCCACCACCGTGGCTCCCCGTACCGTCGCCACTCGCCTCGGCGGACTCGGCGGCTGCATCCCCGGCGTAGGCCGGGGGCGCGGCGGACTCGGCCGATCGGGCCGCCCGGCCGCCGGAGCCCTCGGGCTCTCCAGCGCCTGAGCGGGCGCCGATCACCAGATCCCCCACAACATCTCCTCCCTGCTGTGCGGACGCCCGCGCGCCCGCGCTCACAGTGCCGCACAGCGGGCACCACGCTCCACCACTGACCGTGAACCCGCCTCAGAGCTGCCCATCGTGAGCACACCTGACACCAGCACAGCCTCAGGGCGGCCGGTACCGAGGCACCGACCACACCTGCACTTCTCTATCACTCCCAGGCATCCGGCTCGCGGTCCCACACGCCTGACCGCGCGGGTGACCGGGCGCCACCGCCTACCGGGGTCGCGAAACCGGCCGGCGGACGACGAGCGGAAGGATGCCCAACACACCCATAACGAGCGGGGGTTCCTTCGGAGTCGGCCCAATGTCCATCGAGTCGGGCCCAGTTCCCCGTCCCACCAGGCCACGTGCCACCGAGGAGAGTGAACTCGGCGCGTCGAGTTGATGGATGCGCTCCAGCGGCCAGCCGATCAGGAAGGCCCGCCCCACCACGCCGCTCAGCGGGATGGTGCCCTGCCCCGGACCGCCCGTGTGGAAGCGGGAGTCGGCGGACACCTCCCGGTGGTCCCCCATGACCCAGAGGCGCCCCTGCGGCACCTGCACCTTGAACGGCTGCCGGGAGGGCGCGTTCCCGGCAAAGAGGTAGGGCTCGTCCACGGCGGTGCCGTTGATGCTGACCCGCCCCCGGCCGTCACAGCACTCCACGGTGTCCCCACCGACACCGATCACCCGCTTGATCAGGTCCTGCTTGCTGTCGGACGGCAACAGCCCGACGAACGTGAGCACCTGCTTGGCCCCATGCACCAGGGGCCCGTCCGTGGACGCCTTGTGCTCGGCCTCCAGCCAGCCACCGGGGTCCTTGAACACCACCACGTCACCGCGCTTCGGCTCACTGCCGAACCAGGGGGTCAACTTGTCCACCAGCACCCGGTCGCCGACCTGGATGGTCTGCTCCATCGAGCCCGAGGGAATCACGAACACCTGCACCAGGAAGGTCTTCATGACCAGTGCCACCAGCAGGGCCACGACGGCGATCAGCGGGATCTCGCGCAGCAGCGAGCGGCGGCGCCGGCGTGCCGCCCGCCGGGCCGTGCGGCGCCGTTCGGCGCGGCCGCGTACCGGGACCGCAGGAGCGTCGGGAGCGGCCGGGCCGCCCGTCGCACCGCCGCCGGCCGCCGACCCACGCCGACCGCCCGACGTACGCGTCCCACCCGACCTGTCGGACCGGCCTGACACGCTCGACCCGCCCGACCCGCCGGGCCCGCTCTCCGCGGACGGCCGACCGGGCCTCACCCCGTCCCGCGGCTCCGCGGGGCGGCCGGGGAGCCGGCTCCTACCTCTGCTCCCCATGGCCACCCGTCCCCCCAGTCGCGGTGAAGGCCGCCGGCCGGTCCAGTCCGGTCCACCGCCCGAGCGGGAGCACGACCCACTCGGCCCGTCCGATGACCTTGCTCTCCGGGACGAACCCGCCGCCCGGCTCACCCAGGTGGTCCCGGGAGTCACGGGACGCGCTGCGGTGGTCCCCCATCACCCAGAGCTTCCCGGGCGGGACGACGACGTCGAAGGCGACGTTCGAGGACTCGTCGCCGGGGGCGAGGTACTCGGACTCGTCGAGCGGTACACCGTTCACGGTGAGCCGACCACCGGGGCCGGTACTGGTGACACGGTCGCCGCCGACACCGATGACCCGCTTGACGTACACCGAGTCGCCGGCCGGTGCCAGACCGAGGTCGCGGCCCAGCGAACGCAGGCCGTCCCAGAAGCCCTCGGGCTCGGTGGAGCGCTGGACGAAGGAGCCCGTCCCGTCGAAGACGACCACGTCACCGCGCTGCGGATGGCCGCCGAAGGAGTAGGCGAGCTGGTTGGCGATCAACCGGTCGCCAGGCTTGAGGGTGTTCTCCATCGACGAGGACGGAACCGTGAACGGGCGCGCCACGAAGGCGTTCACCAGCAGCAGGGCCGCCAGGCAGACACCCGCCAGCAGGAACAGGTCGGACGAACGCGAACGGGGCCGTTCCTCGCCGTCCTCCTCCGCCTCGGGATCCGGCTCCTCGACCGCTGCACGCACCGGCTCCTCGGCGGACCCGGGCGCGCGCTCCGGCAGGTTCGCCGACCCGCTCTCGGGAGCCTGCTCCGCGCCACGCTCGGGAGCCGGCCCGGAAACGACCGCGGACCGCGACGGCGCGTCCGCACCGGAGGGTGCAGGACTGTCGTCGCGGTCCGCGATTCGTTCGTGCGTGCTCATCGGGGGCTGAGCTTACCGTGCGGCAAGCGGGCCCCGCCGAGCGCTCCGATCCCCCGGCGAGGCCGGGGGCCGGTGGATCAGCGGTCGCGCTTCTCCTTGATCTTCGCGGCCTTGCCGCGCAGGTCACGCAGGTAGTACAGCTTGGCGCGGCGGACCGCACCGCGGGTCACGACCTCGATCTTCTCGACGACCGGGGTGTGCACCGGGAAGGTGCGCTCCACGCCGACGTTGAAGCTGACCTTGCGGACGGTGAAGGTCTCACCGACGCCGGCACCGTGGCGGCGGATGACAACGCCCTGGAAGACCTGGACACGGGAGCGGTTGCCCTCGATGACCCGGACGTGAACCTTCAGGGTGTCACCGGCGCGGAAGGCCGGGATGTCGCTACGCAGCGAGGCCGCGTCGACAGCAGCGAGCTTGTTGCTCATGTTGCTCTCCATCGCAGGCGCCACGGGCCGCCCACGGAAGTTCGTCACAATGGGGTTTGCTGCGGGTCGCATCGGCTGGCGGTGATCCCCCCGTGGCGGGGGCACCGGTCCACGTGACTCCCGGAAAGGAGCCCAGCGACAGACAACAGCGGCCTATTCTTCCACACCCTCGGCCACGGACCGAAATCGGCCGAGCCGCTCGTCCCAGGCCAGGCCCAGGATGCCGAGGGCCTCGCGGTCCTTCTTGTCGAAGGCCCCGTTCTGCCAGCGGGCGACCAGGTCGGGCCGGTTCGCCAGCGTGCGGGCGAAGGCCTGCTCGCGCCGCCAGCGGGCGATCCGACCGTGGTTTCCGCTGAGCAGCACGTCCGGCACGACGCGGCCGCGCCACTCGGCGGGCTTGGTGTACACCGGGCCCTCCAGCAGGTCCGCCATGGCGCCGGCGGCGAAGGAGTCGTCGCGGTGGGACTCGGCGTTGCCGAGCACGCCGGGCAGCAGCCGCGCGATGGCCTCGACCATGACCAGGACGGCGACCTCGCCGCCGGCCAGGACGTAGTCGCCGATCGAGGCCTCGACCACCGGCATCCGGGTGGCCGCCTCCTCGATCACGCGCCGGTCGATGCCCTCGTAGCGGGCGGGGGCGAAGGCGAGCCACGGGCGCCCGGCGAGTTCCTGGGCGAGCTCCTGGGTGAACGGCCGGCCGCTGGGCGTCGGGACCACCAGCGTGGGCACCTCGCCCTCGGGCCCCTGGCCGACCACGGCGTCCAGCGCCTCGCCCCACGGCTCGGGCTTCATCACCATGCCCGGCCCGCCCCCGTACGGGGTGTCGTCCACGGTGCGGTGCACGTCGTGGGTCCAGCCGCGCAGGTCGTGGACGTGTACGTCGAGCTGACCGCGCGCACGGGCCTTGCCGACCAGCGAGACGTTCAGCGGCTCCAGGTACTCGGGGAAGATCGTGACCACGTCCACCCGCATCGAGGTCACTTGCCCTCCTCCGACTCCGCAGAGGCGTCAGTGCCCGCGGAGGCGTCTACGCCCGCGGAGGAAGCCGAGCCCGCGGAGGCGTCAACGCCCGCGGAGGCAGCCGAGCCCTCGGAGGCGTCAACGCCCGCGGAGGCAGCCGAGCCCTCGGAGGCGTCAGTGCTCGCGGAGGAGTCAGTGCCCACGGACGCGTCCGGCCCCTCCGCGGTGCGGGCGACCTCGGCCTCGTCGGGGTCGATCAGGCCGCGCGGCGGGTCGATGATCGCGCGCTGGTTCTCCAGGTCGATCGTCGGCACGATCCGGCTGACGAAGGGCACCAGCACCTCGGTGCCGTCGGGCTTCGTCACCGTCAGCAGGTCCTGGTATGGGAGGTGGAGCACCTCGGTCAGCTCGCCGACCGGGGTGCCGTCGAGCAGCACCACGTCCAGGCCGATCAGCTGGTGGTCGTAGTACTCCTCCGGGTCGTCCGGGCGCTCCTCCGGGTCGACCTCGGAGATCAGGATGGTGCCGCGCAGCGCCTCGGCGGCGTTGCGGTCCTTGACGCCGACGAAGCGCAGCAGCAGGCGGCCGCTGTGCACCTTGCCGGACTCGACGGTCAGCGGTCCTGCCGACGCGGGGTCGGTCAGCACGACGGCGCCCGGGCCGAGCCGGAGCTCCGGCTCGTCGGTGCGGACCTCGACGCTGACGTCCCCCCTGATGCCGTGGGCGCGGCCGATCTTGCCGACGACGAGCTGCACGGTGATCGTTCTCCTGGTGGGTGCAAGTACTGGGTGGCGGACTGGGTGCAAGTGCTGGACGGCAGCGGGCCGAGTGCTGCGGCCCCGTGGCCGAGGGCCGGGGGCCTGTGTCCCGGTCGGACGGCGGCACCGATGTCCGGGTCCGCCGACCGGGGGCGACAGCCCGGGCCAGCGGTCGGAGCCGACGACCGGCGAAGCAACGACCGAAGCCGGAGCCAGCGACGACCGAAGCCGGAGCCGACATCCGATGGCGGTTCCGGCGCCGCAGCAGCACCGGGGACCGATCGGGACGGCAGCACAGGGCCGGCAACCCGCCGGCACCGCGACACGACAACGAAAGAAGGCCGGCCGGGACGACTAGCGTCCCGGCCGGCCCGAGCCGAACGGCTGAACACGCGCGGAGCGCCGTTCAGCGTCAGCGAATGCTGTCCACGTCGACGAGGTCGACCCGGACGTTGCGACCGCCGAGGGCGCCGACCACGGTGCGCAGAGCGCGTGCCGTACGGCCGCCCCGGCCGATCACCTTGCCGAGGTCATCGGGGTGCACGCGCACCTCGATGGTGTTGCCCCGACGCAGGTTGCGCGAGCGCACCTGCACCTCGTCGGGGTGCTCGACGATGCCCTTCACCAGGTGGTCGAGGGCGTCCTCGATCACGATCAGGCCTCGGCGGCGGCGTCGGCCTCAGCCTCGGCCTTGTCCGACTTCTTGGCCTTCGGGGTGATGGCGACACCGGTGGTGGCGTCCTCGAAGCCGGCGACGGCCTTCGCGAACAGGTGCGAGAAGTCCTCGACCTTGGGCTCGGCGACCTTCAGCGGCGCCGGAGCCGGCAGGCCCTTGAACTTCTGCCAGTCGCCGGTGAGCTTCAGGATGGCGAGGACCGGCTCGGTCGGCTGGGCGCCGACGGACAGCCAGTACTGGGCGCGGTCGCTGTCGACCTCGATCTTCGAGGGGTTGTAGGTCGGCTGGTAGATGCCGATCTCCTCGATCGCGCGACCGTCACGCTTGGTGCGGGCGTCGGCGACGACGATGCGGTAGTGCGGGGAGCGAATCTTGCCGAGACGCTTGAGCTTGATCTTGACTGCCACGGGAGTGGATTCTCCTGGTGTTGACGTGGGTGAACAGCCCTGCCGTCCGCGTGGGGTTGCGGGGCGGGCCGTTCAAGGGACACGCCAGCCGTAGGAGAGAGGGGTCCTGCCCGGCTGCCGAGTACTCAGCTGTCCATTCTGCCACACCACCGCAGCGCACCCGTACGCGGCGGCCGCGGTCCACCCGCCCCGACCACGGCGGACGCCCGGACACCGGCAGGTCCGTCCGGACACCGGCAGGTCCGCCTCAACACCGGCAGGGCCCACTCCGACACCAGCAGGTCCGCCTCAACACCGGCAGGGCCCACTCCGACACCCGGCCGGTCGGACCGACACCGGGCAGGTCCGACCGGGAGCCCCCGCTCCCGGTCAGCCCATCCACGAACTGTCGAGCTTCACGAACCTCACGAGCTTCACGACGTGTGGAGCCGACTCGAATCCCCGAACCGCTCCGATCGGGCGTGCCCGCACAGCGCCCCACCGGTTTCGAGTCGGCTTTCTACGATTTCCGTCGTTCGCCGCCGGCCCGCCGGACCCACCCGAACCGTCGATCGGGCCGGATCCATCGGAAACCCGGCTTCAGCACCGACGGCGGCTGCGGCACCCACGGCACCCGAGCAACCTCCGTCACCACCGAAACAGCCGTACGACCGAATCAGCCGATCCGACCGAACAACCGATCCGCGCGAACACCGGATCCGACGAAACAGCCGGTGCGACCGGAACAGCCGGAAACGGTCGCCGGTCGCCGATCGCCGATCGCCGTTTAGGAGATCTTGAACGGCTGCTGGCACGCACCGCAGACGATCGACGCCTGCGCGAGCACCGACGGCACGACCCGGACGTTGCGACCGCACCCGCAGACCGCCTTGACCCGGACGCCGCCCCCGGAGGAGCCGTGCCGGGCGGCGGGCCCGCGGAAGGCGCGCGTAGCGCCGTCGCCGGCCACGGCCTCCTGGTGCAGGCCGAGCGCACGGTCGAGGCGTTCGATCGTGTCGGCGTACCGCTCCTGTGTCTCCTTGAGCATGGTCACCTGGGAGAAGCCGCTGCTGGCGTGCGGCTCGACCGGGTGGGCCAGGCCCAGCTCGGAGGCGAGGAGGAGGAATCGGCGGTTGTGGTAGCGGCCGGCCCGGGAGGTGTCCCGGATGTCGCGGGCCGCGGCCAGGCCGTGGGCAGCCTCGTGGAGGAGCCGCTCGAAGCCGAGCCGCGTGCCACAGGCCGAGGAGGATTCGCCGATCAGAGCCTCGGGCGAGGCGAGGTCGGGGAGGTCCTGGTGGTAGGCCTGGATGTCGCTCCAGGCGGCGGCCAGTTCGGCCGCGAGGACGAGGGGCTGTGTCGTGCTCACGCTAGACCAACGATGGAGTGAGAGCCGATGTTCCGCGTGTTCCCGTTCCCCGGGAATTCCCAGGAAACTCTCAGGAATGAAAGACAGCGAGCGAATTGCACGCTCCGGATCTGACGCAAGACCAACCCCCTGCACGTTTGGGCCCGTCGAAGCACGTCGGGCCTCGGTTTTTCGGTCCGAAGGGCGGGCTGTCGCCCCCAGGACGTACGGCCCGTGGTCCTGCCGAGTTGACAGGGCCACGGGCCGTACACCGTACCGCTATTCCGTTAATACTGGCAGTTGACCGGCCAGTAGGTATGTCGGCAGATGGGACAACCGACAGACTTACCGCCCGGAGAACCGTCCGAAATCCGGAATTACCGATCAGTAAGCGCGGGCGACGATCGCGACATTGCCTTCCTGGTCGTCCGTCGCGGGCACCGAGCCGTCGGCGGCGACGATGCAGCGGACCGAGACGCCCTGCTCGGCCAGCTTGGCCTCGCCCTCCGGGCCCAGCTCGGCCCAGGAGATGCGGCCCCAGCCGGTGGCGGCGGCCTCGGCGGCCTCGTCGATGGTCTTCACGTCGACCGTGCGGGCCTCGCGGCGCTCGCGGGACTCGCGCAGCAGCTGCGCCTGGTCCTCGTCCAGGATCCCGGGCAGCGCGGCGGCCAGGCCGTCGATCGCGACCGGCTCCTTGCCGCCGGGGATGCGGCGGGCCAGCATCGCGGTGCCGTTCTCCAGGTCGCGCGGGCCGACCTCGATGCGCAGCGGAACGCCCTTGAGCTCCCAGTCCACGGCGCGGCGGCCGAACGGGGTGTCGGTGCGGTCGTCGACCACCACGCGGATGCCGGCGGCCTCCAGCTGCGCGCCGATCTCGCGGACCTTGGCGATCACCGCGTCGTCGCCCTTGATGGCGAGCACGACGGCCTGGACGGCCGCGAGGCGCGGCGGCACCCGCAGGCCGTTGTCGTCGCCGTGGGACATGATCAGGCCGCCGACCATGCGGGTCGAGACGCCCCAGGAGGTCTGCCAGACGTACTCGCGCTCGGCGCCCTGCAGCTGGTAGGTGGTGTTGAACGCCTTGGCGAAGTTCTGGCCCAGCTCGTGGCTGGTGCCCATCTGCAGCGCCTTGCCGTCGCCCATCATCCCTTCGAGGGTGAGGGTGTTGATCGCGCCGGCGAAGCGCTCCTTGGCGGTCTTGCGGCCCAGGACGACGTCGATGCCCAGGACGTTGGTCATGAAGTCGCCGTAGACCTGGGTGTGGATCATCGAGGCGTAGTCGCGGGCGTCCTCGTAGGTGGCGTGGGCGGTGTGGCCCTCCTGCCAGAGGAACTCGGTGGTGCGGAGGAAGACGCGCGGGCGCAGCTCCCAGCGGACCACGTTGGCCCACTGGTTGATCAGCAGGGGCAGGTCGCGGTGGCTCTGCACCCACTTGGAGAAGTACTCGTTGATGATCGTCTCGGAGGTGGGCCGGACGACGACCGGCTCCTCCAGCTGCTTGCCGCCGCCGTGGGTGACCACCGCGAGCTCGGGGGCGAAGCCCTCGACGTGCTCGGCCTCCTTGGTCAGGTACGACTGCGGGATGAACATCGGGAAGTAGGCGTTCTGCGCGCCGGCCTTCTTGATCCGGGCGTCCATCTCCTGCTGCATCCGCTCCCACAGGCCGTAGCCGTACGGTCGGATGACCATGGTGCCGCGCACCGGACCGTTGTCGGCCAGCTCGGCCTTGTTGATGAGGTCCTGGTACCAGCGGGGAAAGTCTTCCGCCTGGGGGGTGAGAACGGGTGCCTTAGCCATGGGCCGAATGGTACGGGGAGTGGAGGCCCGACTTCGAATCCGTTACGCGTGCCGGACGGCGCGCCGGGCGCCCGGAACGACCCACCGGGCACGCTTCCGGACACCCCTCCGGGCGGACTTCCCGAGGGGGCGCACGACCGCGACACGAACGCACCACCCTGCACCCCTCTGGACGCCGGGCCCGAGCCGCTGTTCGCTGGAGTGGGGCGGGACTTTGGGGGAGCCGTAGACAGGACACCGAAGGACCGGATGGGAGGCCGCGATGGCTTCAGCTCAAGCAGTCGGCACGACCGCACGACCCGCACCGAATCCGCACGCAGCGCAGCGGGAGCACCTCGCGCGGGCGCGCGACTGGGCGGAGATCCAGGAACGGATGCTGGTACCGCTCTACGAGGCGGTCTACGACCGCCTGGAGGTGGGCCCGGCGACCAGCGTGCTGGGCCTGGGGTGCCGGTCGGGGCTGGCGCTGCTGCTGGCCGCCGGGCGGGGTGCCCAGGTGGCGGGGCTGGAGCCGCACGACGAGCTGCGCGAGCTGGCGCGCGGCCGGCGGCTGCGGGTGCGCGCGGGCAGCCGGCGTGCGACCGCGCCGCCCGCGCACGCCGCCGAGGAGGACGCCGGTATCCCCCACTCGGCCCATTCGCTGGTCACGGTTTTCGAGCAGCTGCCGGGCGCGCCCGCTCCGCAGCGGGTGGTGGCCGAGGCGGCCCGGCTGACGCTGACCGGCGGGCACGTGGTGCTCGCCGCCTGGGGTCCGCCGGAACGCTGCGAGAGCGCGGCCGTCCTGGACGTGGCCCGGCGGATGGCGGGGCGCACGACGGCGCGCGACCCCTTCGAGCTGAGCGCGCCGGGCGCGCTGGAGGACCTGCTGGCCGCGGCCGGGCTCAGGCCGGCCGGCAGCGGCCGGGTGAGCTGCCCGTTCGCGTATGCGGACCTGGACAGCGCGGTGCGCGGGCTGCTCTCCACCGGGCTGTTCGACGCGGCGGCGGAGTTCTCCGGGCCCTCGCTGGTGGCGAAGGAACTGGAGGAGGCGCTGCTGCCGTACCTGCGCCCGGACGGCTCGGTCCGGATGGTGAACCTCTTCCGCTACGTGATCGCCGAGCAGCCCAGGTAGGCGCGCACCGCGAAGGACCCTCCGGGGCCACGAGCACCGCGTCCAGCGCGGCGGGGGCGGCGGAGGGCCCGTACGCGCTACGGGTCGGAGGGGGGTGGAGAGGGTGACGCCGAGGGCCCGCGCCCGCCCACCCAGCCACGCCCCCAGCCACGCCCCCAGCCACGCCCCCGCCCCCTCCCCCCCCGCCGGGCCGCCTATCCCAGGCCCGGCCACTCCTCTGCCGTCAGCGCGAACCGCTCGTGGTCCCGCCAGGCCCCCTGCAGGAAGAGCATCCGCGGCGTGAAGCCCTCGTGCCGGAAGCCCAGCCGCTTCGCCAGCGCGATCGAGCGCTCGTTGTCGGGCTGGACGTTGATCTCCAGCCGGTGCAGCCCCAGCCCGCCGCGCGACTGCGGGGTGAAGCAGTGGTCGAGCACGAGGCGCATACCCTCGGACATCCGGCCGGTGCCCGCGTACGGCACGTACGAGTCGTAGCCGAGCGCGCCGTTGCAGAACCGGCCCATCACGATGTTGGCGACGTTCACCTTGCCGGCCAGGCCACCGGTGGCCGTGTCGACGACCAGGAAGGTCCGCAGGCCGGGGCCCTGACGCTCCAGCAGGCCGGCCAGGCCGTCCGGCTCCACCGGGTTCCACCGGCCGATGTGCTCGGCGGACCGCCGGACCGCCTCGGCGTACGCCGCCCCGTCCTCGGCCCTCGGGGCCCTGATCTCCACTCGCATCCCCCCATCATCGACCATGCGAACGGCCCGCCGCCCCGGGAGCCGGGGGCGGGGCGGGCACCGGTGTCTTATAAAAAAAAACCAGCCCACCAGAACCCGCATGATCTGGTATTGCGTGTTATGGTTGAAAAA